>JAWLGC010000115.1:0-7940 GCA_041685265.1 Desulfomicrobiaceae bacterium
GGCAGGGGCCGCGTGGTGGCAGCCAAAAATGCCCGCAGGTGCTCGTCTTGAAGCACACCCCCCTACCCCCCTCAAGGGGGGACTTCCTTGCTGATATTTCAGAATCAGCTGAATGATTTCCAGCGGTGCGTAACTTCAGTTAGAATCCCAGAATCCCGGAATCCCAGAATCCCAGAATTTCAGAATCCCAGAATTCCAGAATCCCGGAATTTCAGAATTTCAGAAATTCGTTGACTGTCACACATTCGACACCCATCTGACGTATGTCGACAAGATTGGCCCGGGCGATTTCGTCGGTCTGGGCCGAGCATCCGTCGGTGAGCAGGGTCACGTCGTGATCCAGGGAAACGGCATCGTTCACTGTGGCCCGGATGCAGTTGGGGTACTGGGTGCCGCAGACCACCAGGCGGGGGCGGCCGATCCGGTTCAGGATCAGATCCAGATCGGTTCGGAAAAATCCGCTGAACCGTTTCTTGACAATGCGGTACTCCCCCTGCACCGGTTCCAGGCCGGGGGCCGGGGCGCATCCCGGGGTGCCCCGGACCGCGATCCCGTTGCCTTCCTGAAACAGGGACATTCTGAATTTTTCGGCGTCGGTCCCGTCGGGCCGGTGTTCGCGGTGGATATGAAAGACGGGCCAGGAGCGCTCCCGGAAGGAGAGCAGCGCCCTGCGAATGGCGCCGGTGGTGGCGAAAGCGCCCTTGATTTCCGCGGGAGCACCGGGCACCACGAAGTCGTTCTGCATGTCGATGATGAGCAGGGCAAAAGGGGCGGGTGTTTTGGGTGTGTCTTGCATGAAGGACTCCTGATGGTTTACTGTCATAAAATTTTGAATCCCATAATCCCAATAATCCCGGAATTCCGGGATTTCAGAATTCGTGAAGAATAAGGAGCGTCGATGTTTGGATTGATTACAAAAAAACTGTTCGGCACCAAGAACGAGCGGTATCTGAAGCGGTTGCGGCCCATGGTGGAGCGGATCAACGCACTTGAACCCGCCATGAAAGAAATGGTCGATGCGGACTTTCCCGTCAAGATCGCGCAGTGGAAGGAGGAGGTCGCGGCCGGGAA
This sequence comes from Desulfomicrobiaceae bacterium, assembly GCA_041685265.1. GTDB lineage: Bacteria > Desulfobacterota > Desulfovibrionia > Desulfovibrionales > Desulfomicrobiaceae > JAWLGC01. The sequence continues at coordinate 1,072 of JAWLGC010000115.1, forward strand.
GCGACTGGACGATCTGCTGCCCGAAGTGTTCGCCCTGGTCCGGGAGGCGGGCAGAAGGGTTTTTGCCATGCGCCATTTCGATGTTCAGCTCATCGGCGGGATCGTGCTGCACCAGGGCAAGATCGCGGAAATGAAGACCGGGGAGGGCAAAACCCTGGTGGCCACGCTGCCCGTGGTCTTAAATGCCCTGTCCGGCAAGGGCGTGCACGTCATTACGGTCAACGATTACCTGGCCAGGCGTGACTCCGAATGGATGGGACAGCTGTACAATTTTCTGGGGCTGTCCGTGGGTGTGGTCATGCATGGCCTTAATGACGCTGAACGTCAGGCCGCATACGGTGCGGATATCACCTACGGAACCAACAACGAGTTCGGGTTCGATTACCTGCGGGACAATATGAAGTTCTACAAGGAACAGCTTGTCCAGCGCGATCTCAATTTTGCCATTGTCGATGAAGTCGACTCCATCCTTATCGACGAGGCCAGAACTCCGCTGATTATTTCCGGGCCCGGAGAAAAGTCCACCTCGCTGTACGCGCGCATCAACGGGATTATTCCGGATCTGCGCAGGGAGCAGGACTTCACGGTGGATGAAAAGGCCAAGACCGTGACCCTGACCGATGACGGCGTGGAGCGATGCGAGGAGATTCTGGGGCTGGACAACCTGTTCGATCCGGCCAATATCACGGTTCAGCATCACGTCCTGCAGGCCCTCAAGGCGCACCATATCTTTCAGCTGGATGACGATTATATCGTCAAGGACGGCCAGGTGATCATCGTGGACGAGTTCACGGGGCGGCTCATGCCGGGACGGCGCTTCAGCGACGGGCTGCATCAGGCCCTGGAGGCCAAGGAAGGAGTCAAGGTCGAGGCCGAGAATCAGACCCTGGCCTCCATCACCTTTCAGAACTACTTTCGCATGTACGCCAAGCTGTGCGGTATGACCGGAACCGCGGATACCGAAGCCGTGGAGTTCCATCAGATTTACGGGCTGGAGGTCATCGTCATTCCCACCAACCAGCCCATGACCCGTAAGGATTTCCCCGACGTCATCCTGCGGACCCAGCAGGAAAAATATGAGGCCATCTGTCAGGAGATCAAGGAACTGCATGCCAAGGGGCAGCCGGTTCTGGTCGGGACCACCTCCATCGAGAAGTCGGAGCTGCTAGCCGGTCTGCTTAAAAAGGCCAGGGTGCCCCACAATGTGCTCAACGCCAAGCAGCATGAGATGGAGGCCGAGATTGTGGCCGAGGCCGGGTTCAAAGGCAATGTGACCATCGCCACGAACATGGCCGGCCGGGGCACGGACATCGTGCTCGGCGAGGGCGTCAAGGAAATCGGGGGGCTGCATATCCTGGGCACGGAACGTCATGAGAGCCGGCGGATCGACAACCAGTTGCGGGGGCGCTCCGGACGTCAGGGGGATGCCGGGTCGTCTCGTTTCTATCTGGCCCTGGATGACACTCTGCTCCGGCTGTTCGGATCCGAGCGCATCTCCGGGCTCATGGAAAAGCTGGGTATGGAGGATGGCCAGGCCATCGAGAACGCCATGATATCCAGGGCCATCGAGAACGCCCAGCGCAAGGTGGAAGGACACAACTTCGAGATCCGCAAGCAACTCCTCGAGTACGATGATGTCATGAACCAGCAGCGGGAAGTGATCTACGCTCTGCGTCGGGAGACCATGATCTCCGCGGACCTCGATGAACTGACCGAAGAGTATCTGGAAGATATTCTGGATGAGGTTTACGCCCCGGTGGAGGGACGCAAGTCCCGGGAGACCGCGGACCGGGAAACCTTGAATTTGATGCACTCCAAACTGGCTGAAATATTTGACATCACCCGGGTCCTGCCCGGAACCGAGCTCCCGGAACGGGAAGGAGCCCTGGCCGGAGTGCACGAGATTCTCGGAGTCCTGAAACAGGATGCCGGGGAGCAGTATGAAGAAATTCTCCGGTTCTTTCATCTGGAAAGCCTGGATCGGAACTGGAAGGAGCATCTTCTGAATATGGACCACCTCAAGGAAGGCATCGGACTGCGCGGATACGGGCAGAAAGATCCCAAGCAGGAATACAAAAGGGAGGGGTTTGAACTTTTCCAGGATCTCCTGTTCCGGATCAAGGAAAACACCCTGCGCTCCCTGTGCCATCTGCGCATCGAAAAGGCACCCGCGGAAGAGGAGTTCAAGCACGAAGAGCAGGAGACCGATCTTAAATACGCCGGATCCGACAGCAGCGGAGATTCGAAGAAGGAGCCTGTCCGGCGCAAAGAGGAGAAGGTCGGACGGAATGATCCCTGTCCGTGCGGGAGCGGGAAAAAATACAAAAAGTGCTGCGGAAAAATCTGATTTGGATTCCGGGACGCAAAGACAGCGTCCCGGAATTTTATACTGGAGCAGATCATGTATATACCAAAGGGCTACACATTCGCCGCAACAGCGGCCGGGTTCAAATACAAGGACAGGGACGACCTGGCCCTGATCGTCAGCGAGGTTCCGGCTCATGCGGCCGGGGTGTTCACCACCAACAGGTTTCAGGCCGCGCCGGTGCTGGTGGCCAGAGAGAATCTGGAGCGGGGCGGGCGTATCCGCGCGCTGCTGATCAATTCCGGGCAGGCCAACGCCTGTACCGGACAGGAAGGGCTCGACCGCTGTCGGGATACACTGACCATGCTGAACACCTTCGGGCTGTCCTGGATGGAGGTGCTGCCCGCATCCACCGGCGTGATCGGGGATCAGCTCAGGACGGATCTCTGGGAGCAGGCCCTGCCCGGCCTGCAGGCGGCTCTGGGGCAGAGTTCTCCTCTGGATGCGGCCAGGGCGATTATGACCACGGATACCTTTCCCAAGATCATCAGTCGGGAGGTCGTCCTTGCCGGCGGAACGGTCCGGCTGCTCGGTCTGTGCAAGGGAGCGGGCATGATCTGCCCGAACATGGCCACCATGCTCGGATTCGTGCTCTGCGATGGCGTGGTGGACGGCGCCTGGTGGCGGGAGACGCTCAAGGAGGCTGTCAGGGTCAGTTTCAACGCCATCACCGTGGACGGCGACACCTCCACCAATGATTGCGTCCTGGCCCTGGCCAACGGCATGTCCGGAGTGGACCTGAACGAGGCGGACCGTATCACTCTGGCCGAAGAGCTGACCTCTTTGTGTCAGGATCTGGCCTTTCAGATCGTGCAGGACGCTGAAGGCGGTACCAGGGTCATGCGTATCGAAGTGGCCGGTGCCGAGGATGACGCGCAGGCCGATCTGGCGGCCCGGGCCGTGGGCAACTCTCCTCTGGTCAAGACGGCTTTGTACGGTCGCGACCCCAACTGGGGCCGCATCGTGGCTGCTCTTGGACGCAGCGGCGCGTCCTTTGATCCGGGAGCAGTGTCGGTGTCCATCGGCGGACAGATGATTTTTGAAAACGGCTGTCCGGTGATGGGCGACTGGGACGGACTGCTTGCCTCGGTACTGCGCCGGGACGAGGTGGTCATCAACATTCTGCTGGGTGCGGGCGAGGGGCAGGCGCTGCTGTTTGCATCGGACCTGACGGAAGAATATATCCGGATCAATGCGGAGTACCGGACGTAAGATGACACAAGAATCAGACAATACCAATTGGAAACGGACCGCTGATTTTCTTTTTGAGGTCGGTATGCTTCGTAAGACTCCTCGGACGGGCTATCAGTTTCTCGGCTCGGGCCGGGAAAATGTGGCCGAGCACTCCTTTCGGGTCGCGATTATAGGGCACGTCCTGGCCCGCAGGGCCGGGGCCGATGCGGGCAGAACCGTGAGCATGTGCCTCTTTCATGACGTGCATGAGGCTCGTACCGGCGACTTCAATTACGTGAACCGGATCTACAACACCTCCAATGCCGAACTGGCTTTGACCCATGCCCTGGAAGGAACGGGCCTGCGCGAAGAGGTTCTCGGAATGTGGGAGGAGCTGGAGGGAGCCGACTCCCTGGAGGCGAAGCTGGCCCAGGATGCGGACCAGCTCGACCTGATCCTGAGTCTCAAGGAGGAAAAGGATCTCGGCAACCCCTACGCGGAAAAGTGGCTGGAGTGCGCCGTACCCCGGCTGCGCACGGACCCTGGGCGGGAACTGGCCGAGACGATCCTGACCACGGATCAGTCCGACTGGTGGTTCGTCAAACCCGATACCTGCTGGTGGACCCGGGGGAACGGGAAGAAGTGATTGTAAGCTCCGTGGTGCAGGGCCCGGCAGCCCTGGGCCTTTCTCTTGTGCTGCACGCTGCAGTGCTCTTTTTTTCGCCGGTTCTTGTGTCCGTACCTGCGTCTCCCGAGCATAAGGACACGGTGATGACCGTGGAACTGCTGCACTCTGTCAGGCAGCGCATCCGCCGCGAACAGGAGGGCGTTCCCCGGCCTTCGGAGACTGTTTCTGCAGCCTGGCAGAAGTATCTGGCCGGGCTCGCCGGATCCGATGCTGTCCCGGCCCGCATTGCCGCAGGCGAGAATGCGGACCTGGACAGGGTTCGAAACATTCGCTCCGCAATTCATGCCCGGTGGGAGGCGACAGATCCGCCCGGACAGGGCAGCGCCCTGGTTCTGCTCCATGTCGGCCAGGAGGGCCGACTGATTCAGACCTGGGTCAGGACCCTTGAGGGCGAGTCCGCGTTTCAGCAGTACATGCAGTCCTTTCTGGCCTCCCTGGTTCTGCCAGGAAACTCCGGAGAAGAGCTGTGGCTGGAGTGCGAGTTTGTCGTGAAGTGAACCCCGAATCCCCGAATTCCCGAATCCCAGAATCCCCGAATCCCAGAATCCCAGAATCCCAGAATCCCAGAATCCCAGAATCCCAGAATCCCAGAATCCCAGAATCCCAGAATCCCCGAATCCCAGAATCCCAGAATCCCAGAATCCCCGAATCAAAAATGCATATCATCATCCTTTCCGATACCCATCTCCAGTCCCCGAACCACTCCCTGGTAAAAGCCTTTGATCGCCACATGGCCGGGGCCGATCTCCTGCTGCACTGCGGGGATGTTACCGGGGAGGAAACCTGGGCTTTTCTTGCTTCCCATCCTGAATTTCGGGCCGTGCGCGGCAACTGCGACTGGGAACTCGGGCATCTGCCCGCCTCGCTGGTCTTCGAGTTTCGCGGCATCCGCATCGGTATGGCGCACGGCTGGGGCCCGCGGGCCGCTGTGGGACAGACCGTGGCCGAGGCCCTGGGCAGCGATCCTGACCTGATCTGCTACGGGCACACCCATATCCGGGACTGGTCCGTGACCAAGGCCGGGGTGCGCATCCTGAATCCGGGCTCCTTTTCCCAGCCGCGGAAGGGCAGGGCCGGGTTTGCCGTCCTTGACTGGGAACCGGATCAGGTCCCGGGGGTGCGCTGGATAGACCTTTGAGTGCTTGCATGGCGAGGCGTTTCCCCGTAAGAACAGCGGTCACCGTGTACAAGAATGCGTTGTTTTTACATTTTTGACGAACACTTCGGGGAGAAGATGATGAACAGAATCCTTTCCATGCTGCTGCTTGCTGCGGCCCTGCTGGTGGCCCCGGGCCTGCTCAGGCCAAGCGGGTCATCAAGTACGGGCACATCGCCCCTACGGCCATTGCCGAGTATGTGCAGGCCACCCATGCCGGGGCACTGGCCTTTGCCGAATATGTCAACGAGAAGACCGGCGGCGAGATTCAGGTCGAGGTCTTTCCCCTGGGGCAGCTCGGCAACGAGCGAAGCATGCTGGAGCAGGTCCAGTTCGGCAGCCTGGACATGATGGACTGCACCACCGCGGTGCTCTCCAACCTGGTGCCTCAGGTCGGTCTGCTGGATCTCTTTTTCATGTTTCCGGATATCGATACGGCCCACAAGGTACTGCGGGATGAGGAGTTCATGACCATCATGGACGATCTCATGCCGGCCAAGGGGCTGGTGCCCATCGGATACAGCGAAAATGAGATGCGTGATTTCAACTCTGCTGTCCGGTCCGTCAAAACCGTGGCCGACTTCAAGGATTAGCGGGTCCGGGTCATGCAGTCCCCCGTGTTTCTGGAAAGTATCCGGGCTCTGGGCGGGAATCCCGTGGGCATGCCCTTCCCCGAGATCTACACCGCCCTGCAGCAGGGCGTCATCGACATGCAGGAAAATCCCATCCCCACTTCGGTGCTGGTCAAGTTCTATGAAGTGGCCAAAAATGTGACCAAGTCCGCGCACTCGTACACCGGTATGTACAAACTGGTCAGCCGGGACGTGTGGGAATCTCTTTCCCCCGAGCAGCAGCAGATCTTCCGGGACGGCGCAAAACTCTGCGAAGAGGTCGCCTGGAAACAGAATGTTTTCAACCGGAACGGCCTGGAAAAGATTCTGAAGCCGGAATACGGCATCACCATCGAATACCTGACTCCCGAAGCCCGGGCCGAATTTGTGCAGGCCGTACAACCGGTGCATGAAAAATTCGCCAAAATCGCCGGAACCATCCCGAACAAGGACAAATACGGCAAATACGCGGGCAGGACCTACTATGAGATGATTCAGGACAAAATCGCCCAGTACCGGTGATTGGTGTTTGAAATGAAAAGGAATGGGAGGAGTGCTGTTGTGCTTCTCCCATTTTTTGTGGAATTTTTGAATTCTGGAATTCTGGGATTCTGGGATTGAAAGGCAGATTCTGGGATTCTGGAATTCTGGGATTCCTGAATTCCAGAATTCCAGAATGATTATAAAACCTCAGTGGAGTCGCAGGCCAGCATGAGTGCAAAGTCCAAAATTCTTGCCAATATAGAAGAGCTCTTCGTGGGTGGCGTGCTTCTGGCCCTGGCCGTGGGCACCACCATTCAGGTTCTGACCCGGTATCTGTTCGGGATCACCTTTGACTGGTTTATCGAGAGTTCCCGGTACCTGACCGTATTCGCG
>JAWLGC010000024.1:0-30750 GCA_041685265.1 Desulfomicrobiaceae bacterium
TTTGGCCGAGTAACCGGAGCATGAGGTGATGTCTGCCCTGAACAGGGTGTTTGTCCCGCGGACAGCGGGGCAGGCACCCTGTTTTTGGTGTGCAGCCAGAGGTATGAGGAAGGGGATAGGGCGCTGGGAGTGTTTTTTGGAGGAGTGGGGCGGGATTTTGCATTATTGACCTGTCCCCAGTTCCAGTTTTTTGTGCAGCCAGGGCATGAGGAATGAGATAGGGCGCTGGGAGTGTTTTTTGGAGGAGTGGGGCGGGATTTTGCATTATTGACCTGTCCCCAGTTATTACCCCAGTTATTACCCAGTTATTATTCCAGTTATTATTCTTATTCTTCCGCTTTCTCCCCCTTCTCGTTGTCCGTCCAACCGAAACAAGAAAAATCGATTTATCCTGGATATCCCCCCTTTTTCGACATTTTCCGGATTGGTGGGAAGTGAAGCTTGACGTGTGGTCGTCTGTTGCCTCAAAAAGATTTTTTCAACAGTTCGAGAGGATTATCCACGTGGAGTGCAGATGAAGAAGTTTCTGGTACTGTCTGTTCTGTTTTTGGCGATGCAATCCCCGGCCCTGGCTGAGACGGTGGTGCGTGTGGTTCCGAAGGCGGTCTGGTTTTCCTACCATGAGCAGATAATGGACGAGACCGGGATGCTGGCCGGGGCCGCTCTGCGTCTGGAGCACCGTACGGAACGCGGGCTTCTGTTCGGGATCGAATCGGAGATCCTGGCGGGCGTCCTGAGTTATAACGGACATTAGTAATCTCATATGACCTTTACAAAATTAAAATGGGCCTCATTTCGTATTGTCAATTACGTGATTGTCGTCGTTAATATTCTGACATTCGGATATTTTTTGTACGTTATCGCGCCATATACCTCATATTTCTTTTTTGGAGATTTGCGTTTTTGGAAATATTTTCCTTATTTTCGCAAGTATTATTTTTATTCCCGTTCATATCTCAAATCGGTAATAGCTGATGTGAATGTCCGAAAACTGTTTCATTTGCCACTGACAGCACCTCCCATGGATGCACCGGATTGTAAAAAGTTTCGGATAGTTGATGGGTGGGCGTATTCTGTAGATTCTTGTGGTGAGTGCTCGAATTGTTGTAATTATATAACGGAATGTTGTTATTATGACAGTTCGAACCATAAATGTCTGTGTTATGGAACACTTTTTTGGAGGTTTTTTAACTGTGGTAGATATCCATATAGCAAAGAGCAGTTGCTTTACTTTAGGTGTCCGAAATTTGAGGTTATGAACGAAAGAGATTGTATATGAATACGACATTGATTAAAAAAATGAGATATATCATTTCAGCTATTACGGATGGTGACTATTCTCAAGGAAGAAATATTGATAATGTATTAAGAGATAAGAATCTTCCTGATGATGATGCCCGCTTTATAGAGTCACTTGGGCTTATGACCGTGAAGCTTGAAGTTAAAGATATGGCGTTAAAAAACACCATAAATGATTTACAGATAAAAAATAGCGAATTGTCAAGTTTGATTGAAAATCGAGAATTGTTTTCAACTCTGTTTGTCAGCCTGTTTCTCTCGGTTTCATTATACATTTTCCTGATATTCAGCGTCAGCGCAATGAACTATGAGTCTGAGTATGCTCCTAGAATTGTTGAGTTAATATTTTCTATAATGTGTTTTATGATTGTTAAAAAAAGTAATTTACCGCTTACTTTTTTTGGAGTCACTTTGCGTGGCGCTATGGATTCAGTGAGGTATATGGTGCCGAGCACTATGGTAATATGCTTTATGCTTATTTTTGTGAAATATATGTGTGTTATAAATGGCGTAAGTGGACTGGATGGGACGTTGTTTTATGATCAGCATTTCAGTATGCTGCTTTTAGTATATGGGCCGGTTGTTATAGTGCAGGAATTTTTGGCAAGAGGTGTTGTTCAAACGGTAATTGAACATGTTTTATCTGATCAGAATGCAAAAATATGGTCTGTCATTACCGCAGCGTCGCTTTTCGGGTTGGTGCATATTGAATTGTCTGTGTCATTAGCAATAGCTAGTTTTGTCTTTGGGGTTTACTGGGGGATTATATATATCAAAAATAAAACATTGATTGGGGTGTGTGTATCCCATTTTTTAATAGGAAATCTTGCCTATGTACTCGGGTTTTGGCATTACTTCCTCGAGATATGAGTTCTATGCAAACTGCAATTTGAAATGGGATATTTTATATTGAAGAAAATTTTAGTATCTATTTTGATCTGGTGTTATATTTCGTTGATGACCGTCATTCTTTTTTTTGTGATGCTCTTCGTTTGTGGCATAACGTATTTTTCCGATAAGAAACGTAAATCTGCGCATGCTCAATGTTTCTGGTGGTCGGATGCTGTCCTTCGCATAAATCCGTTCTGGATAATTGATATTCATGGGCTTGAAAATATTGATAAAAATCGAATATATGTCATTGTTGCCAATCACCAGTCAGTAGCAGATATAATGATTTTATATCAAACTCGCATGCAATTTAAATGGATTGCGAAGGATTCACTATTTCATTTACCGGTTCTTGGTTGGTGTATGTATCTAGCAAAGCACATCAAGCTCGTTCGTGGCAGTTCAGCAAGCATACTGCATGTTTATCGAAAAGCAGTTGCATGGCTTAACGATGACATGTCGGTCATGTTTTTTCCCGAAGGAACGAGGAGTGACGATGGAGAGTTGGCACCCTTCCAAAGTGGAGCTTTTAAGCTCGCTATAAAAAAAAAGGTAGCTGTTCTTCCCATTGCCATCCAGGGAACTGCTGACGCCATACCCAATGGAAAATTGATACTTCCACCTGGTGCAAATATTTCTATGACGGTTCTTCCTGCGATAGAAACAGAAGGCCTACAATCTCGTGACTGCATATATCTAAAGGATACTGCTAGAACGATGATTGCTGATGTTTTACTTTACAATACGTAAGGGGAAAAGGGGACAGGAGAATAATGCTGTTTCAAACGATTCCGGTTTATGCATTGAAGGGGAAAAGGGGACAGGTGGTGCTCGCTCGGGTATCATGTGCAGACCGGAAACAGGGGCGGGCTGCTCAGCCTGGAGTTCGGACATGCGGATGCACCCGGCGCGGGGAGTGTTTTTTGGAGGAGTGGGGCGGGATTTCGCATTATTGACCTGTCCCCTGTCCCCGGTTCCCGTCCCCGTCCCTGTTTCCCACCGGTTCCCCACTTTGTCCGCTCAAAAGTGAAGTGGCGCGCCCCGGTCTTTGCGGCAGCATGCCGGATGACATTTCACAGGGTTGTGGGTAAAGAAAACCGGTAACCTTTCAGGTGCTACCCTGTCTTCATTTCATCCACAGGAGCAGGCATGGCCATGAACATACTCATCTGCGGGGCCGGGACCATCGCCCGGGAGCTGCTCAAGCAGCTTGGCGGCGAGTGGTCCGTGACCCTTATCGACAGGTCCCGGGAGGTGCTGGAGCAGGCCGCGGCATTGTGTCCTGATGTCCGAGAGCGATACGCGGAGGACGGCTCCAGTCCCGTTGTTCTGGAACAGGCCGGGCTAAAGAACCATCAGTACGTGCTGGCCATGACCGGCAGCGATCCCGTGAACCTGGCCGTGTGCCGGTTCGCCCGGGAAAAGGGGGTTCCCTATGTCACGGCCCTGGTCCACGAGCCGGAAAACGCGCCCGGGTTTCAGGAGCTCGGGGTGCACGTGGTTATGACCGGGACCCTCACGGCCCGCAATCTGTATCACTATCTGCAGGACCCCCGGGTGCACGTCTCCCATCTGATCGGGGGTAAGGGCAACATCTACGAGGTCAATGCGGCCGAGCACTTTCGGGTTGTGGGTAAGCGGGCCGCCTATTTCCAGCGGTCCACTCTGCGCCTGGCCGGGATCTTCCGGCACGGCAGACTCGTGTTTCCCCATCCTACTACGGTGATCCAGGCCGACGATCGCCTGGTTCTGCTGGGTGATACGGATATCTTCACTTCCGTGTGCTCCCTACTGGAGTGCGCCAGCCCCCATTTTCCCCTGGCCTACGGTCCCTCCATGCTCGTCGTCCTGCCAGGCGAAGCCGAGGATGTCCGGGCCGTGCTCCGGGAAGTGGTGTTTCTGGGGCAGAACACCAGGGTCCGCAAGGTCACGCTGCTCTGCGGTACGGACCGGTGCGCCGTGGACCAGAGTCTGGCCGGGTGGCCCCAGGAGGTGGATGTGGAGGTCCGTTCCTCCGGGGATAGCGTTATGGACCAGGCCCGCAGCTTCGTGAGGCAGGGCGGATGCGGTCTCCTGCTCATGCCCCCGGTACAGAGCTCGCTGTTCGCTGCCCTGTCCAGCGCCACCTACACCGGTCTGGCCCACGACCTGGGGTGTCCCGTGCTCATTGCCCGACGGACCGTGCCCTATGAGAAGATCCTGGTCCCGTTCAAGAACACCCCCAATGCGCAACTAGCCCTTGAGGTGGCCTTTGACCTGACCAGACAGCTCGGGGCCGAGCTGGCCGTGATGGTGGTTGAGGAACCGGGATTTCTGAGTGGGGAGCGGGATGGGAAATTTATGGAAGCGGCCATGGCCCGGGTCCGGGAGATGGCTCATGTGCACAAGATTGCGGTGCGGGAGATCACGGCCACGGGCAATCCGGTCCGGGCCATTGTCGAGGAGACCGCAATGCACGATCTGGTGGTCATCGGAAGCACCAATCGGGACCGCGGGCTGATATCCCCCAACGTCGGCGAGCACCTGGCCCGCAAGGCCGAGTGTTCGACTCTTATCGTTACGGCGTGAGGCGGACATGCATCAGGACGGCATCCTTCTCTTTCTTCTGGCCGCGGCCCTCCTTGTCCTGCCCCGGGTGGCCGGGGCGGTGCGCGTCTCCACCTCGGTGCTGGAGATTCTGTTCGGGGTGGTCGTCGGGCAGAGCCTGCTCGGGTTCGAACCGCACGGCGAGTGGCTTGAGGTCCTGGCCCGGTTCGGGTTCCTGGTGCTCATGTTCCATGCCGGCATGGAGATCGACTTCAAGGTCTTTTTGTCCCAGCGGCGCAGGCTGCTCGTCTTTCAGGTGGTTCTGTTCCTGTCCACGGTCTGTCTGGCCGGCCTGGCCGTGGTGCTTATGGGCATGCACCCGTTCATGGCTCTGGTCCTGTCCACGACCTCCCTGGGGCTGGTTGTCCCGGCCCTCAGGGAAGCGAATATCACGGCCACCCCCCTCGGGCAGACCATCCTTATCGCAGCCACCCTGGCCGACTTCCTGACCCTGCTCGGGATCACCTTTTTCGTGCTCGGGTACCGGAATGGGCTCTGTCTGGATCTCATCACTCCTGTCCCCCTGTTCATCGGGTTCGCCCTGCTCCTGTGGGCGGCGCGGCTGTGGGCCTGGTGGCACCCGGACAAGGCCGAGGTGTTTCTTCGGCCAGGAGATGCGCGGGAGTCCGGGGTGCGGTTGTCCATGGCCCTGCTCCTGCTGTTCGTGGCCCTGTCCGAGATGGTCCACCTGGAGCCGGTTCTGGGCGCGTTCATGGGCGGATGCATCATCTCCTTCGTATTCCGGGAAAAGCAGGAGCTGGAGTCCAAGATTTCGGCCATCGGGTTCGGGTTCCTGACGCCGCTCTTCTTTATCCATGTGGGCATGCAGTTTGATATCGCCAACGTCCTGACCGTTGACCGGCTGCTGTTTACAGCCATGCTTCTTGGAGTCGGGCTGATGGTCAAAATCCTGCCCTGCCTGCAGTTTCCTTTGTGGGGGCTCAGGCTCGGCGACGGTCTACGCTGCGGCGTGCTCCTCTCCGCCCGTCTCAGCCTGATCGTGGCCGCAGCCTCCATCGGTCTGGAGCAGGGGTTTCTGACCCCGGAAATCAAGGACGCCATCGTGCTCCTGGCTCTGCTTACCTGCGTCATCGGCCCTGTGGGCTTTAAGCTGCTTACCCCGGTGCGGCAGGAGGGATGGGGACGTTTTAAGAGTTAAGTGTACTGCTGGACATGGCTATGGCCGAGTAACCGGAGCATGAGGTGATGTCTGCCCTGAACAGGGTGTTTGTCCCGCGGACAGCGGGGCAGGCACCCTGTTTTTGGTGTGAAGCCAGAGGCATGAGGAAGGGGATAGGGCGCTGGGAGTGGTTGTGAAGGAGGGCGGTTCGGGATTTTGCATTATTGACCTGTCCCCAGTTTCCCATCCAGAAAGGAAAATGTGGATGGCTTACAGCCTCCATTTCCTGTTGGCGGTGCGAACCCGGTACAGCCTTTCGGTAAAGCCTCCTTCTTTTTCAAAGGCTTCAGCCAGCGTCGCAACCTGGCGGTTAAGCAATGCGCTTGCCACTCCGGTAAGGACCAGTGCGGCATTGGCTGAAGTTTGGGGGAAGAGAATGGACCTTATGGACTTCATGGACGATATGCACGGCTCGGTAGAGGTCTTCTGTCCCTTTTGTCCATGATGTCCATAAGGTCCATATGCGGCTTCTCTGAAAGCCATTTCCCGCACCCATACCGCCACCTCATCAGCCGTGGCACAGCGACGGGCCACCAGCATTTTCCGCCGCGGGTCATCCGTACCCCAAAGCCTCAGCCCTCGGTGTCTCAGAAAATCCTCATAATCCAGCCGCAACTCTTCCAGGCTGGCCCGGGCAACGTTGGTCAGTTTCAGTTCGAATTTTTTCGACGTACCACTTGCCGCACTCCCTTCCGCAATGTTCTGCACCCCGCTTCGTGCCGCCTGAACCATCTGGTCATGGGTTCGACTGCGTTGGTCGACATAGCGGTCACAGAAGCGCAGAGTCACATCGTACACAAGGCGGGCCACCTGAAAGCTTTTCAGGTGGCGATAGCCGCCATTTTTCGGCAGGAGCCGTTCCCGGCAAGAGCGCTTGTTTGAAGGGGACATTGCAAGGCCTTGGTGTTCGTACCTTTGAAAAAATGTAACTTTGAAAAGAATGACATCTTTTCGGGTGCGAATGCAAGGCTGATGTGTAGTGCGGAAAAGCGGGAGTGATGATTTTACGGGATGTTTCTGGCTTCAGCACATCAAAAAAGACTCCCGGTCATGCCCCTTTGTTCATTCACCTGCTGCGGCAGATTCCAAAGGCTGGCGAAGACTCCCTTTGCCCGACAGTTTCAGTTTGACTTCACTCTGACTGAGCAGGACCCCGGTCATGGTCAGGGCAATGGCTGAATACTGGGCCGTGCATTATTCACCTGTCCCCGCTTTCTCCCCCACCTGTCCCCGCTTTCTCCCCGCTTTCCCCTTTGCACGCCCGGCCCGGAAGCCGGGCCTCGAGCCGCAGAGGAAGAAACGCAGAGAAGGGGCGTAAGAGTTTTTCGGGATAGTGCGTAACTTCAGTTATTGACCCTTTTTTCCGACGGCTTTACGCTGGGGCTGCTCAACCAGCAACACTATCGGCCTGAACCTGGCCGGGCTGTAAGGCCGCGCCCGCATATCAAGAAGCCCCCCGGTCAGCTGCCTACGGAGCTCTTCAAGGAAGATACTGAGGGAGAGGTTGTTACGAACCGGTTTTTCGCACGATATCATGCGAGAAGCCTGTCTCACGTTCAAAAAGGAGAAGCCTATGTTTGCCGTCATGGTCAATGTGCATGTGAAGCCGGAAAAAAAGGACGATTTTCTCAAGGAAATGCTGGCTGACGCGGAAGGATCCATCAACAATGAGGAAGGCTGCCTCCTGTTCAACATTATTGAGGACAGCGACGACCCCAACTGTGTGCACCTCTACGAAGTGTACACTTCTGCAGAGGCTTTCGAAGTTCACAAGAAATCCGCGCATTTCGTGCGCTGGATTGAGACCACCGCTGACTGGCTCGCCCAACCTCTGGAGATTTCCACCGGCACCCACATCTTTCCGGCTGATTCCGTGTGGAAGAAGCAGCAGTAGCTCGTATGAAAAAACCCGGTTACGCTGCAAGATAACCGAGCCTCAAAATGGTGACAAAGCCACATCAAAACCCCCGTCCTGTGACGGGGGTTTCATAAGGGAAAGGGGACATATCGGTAAAAGGGCTGCCATAGGACCTCCAGAATCAGATCGAACAGCAGCCCCATATACTCGGAGACGTTGCTCAGGCTCAGGTGGTCGCGCCAGTGGCGGAACACGATCCGGCGCAGGTTCGGACATATTCCTTGATTTTATGGGCGAATTCGGAATGAACCTTAACGGACTCGTAGTCGATTTCTCTGGAATTGATATATTGCAGGATAAGATTCTCCTTGCCCATGTTATCCGGACCGACTCCGGCGAAAAAGAACCCCATATCTTCGAAGGTGGACGCCATGATTTTTGTTTCGGGCTTCCCCAGTGGGAGGGCTAACTGGATGGAGGCGATCTTTTGAGTGCAGGTGTACTGTAATCTTTCGGCGACCTGTGCCGCCGTGTCCGTTCCGTATTCGACAACCCCGATGAAGGCCCATCCCTCCTTGAGATCGGATAATGTCCATATGTTCGACTCCGAGCCCTGTTCGGTTGAGCCGGTTCTGGACTCGCCGACCCTCACGGTGATACCGTTGTGTTTATATATTTGTTGGATCATACCTTTGTGGTGATCGGGTATAAACAACAATTCGTCACGAAATGGCTCGAGATACTTGGTGAAAATCGTGTTGCCAATGCGTTTTTGATCTGAGGAGTTTTCCTGTCCCCAGGAGCAGGAGGAGTGAGAAGCGGGGCTGGAGTCCAGGAGTATGCCGGATTCCTTGTAGCCGTGACTGAGAACGGCCCTTTGTGAATGAACATGGTTGGTCACGGCGAAGACTTCAATGGCGTATATTTTCCGTTTACGCGCGTCTTTTTCCAAAAATTCGGCTAGGGCCGATGCACATCCCTTGCTTCTGAAGCGGGGGGCGACAAATCCGAATGTCAATTCTTCCACCAGTGCGTCCGGCGCATATGTTACCAGCGCGCCGTGTCCCATTATTTCGCCCGTATCGTCCGCTTCTATCACAACGGAAGTCATTTCCCCGGAGAGGATCATTTGTCTGACTCTGTCCGGGTAGTAGATGTGTTCACTGAAGAGCACCGCCCCGTGGGACTGGAAAGCCAGTCGTGAGATTCCCTCTGCATCCTCCGGCCGGGACAGGCGAAGGGTGTTGGCGGCGGATTTCTGTTTGTCGGGGGGGAGGATGCGGGTTGGCTGCTCACCGATCAATTGTGCCGGGAGATGTTTTTCCATGGATACGGATCGCATGCCGCCGGGCATTGAGGAGAAGGAACTTGTATCCATCATTTTTTCGATGAGCAGCAGGCTTATCCCTGTGGTATCCCCATGCTTCGAAGCTCGGCTCGGGTCATATTTGGGCAGTTGTTCGACTTCCAGAGGGAGCCCGTGAAACTGAATGGTCAGTCGCAACCCAAGCGTTGTTCGGGCTATTTCGACCAAAATTGTCTCATGAGCCCCCCCATAGCCAAATTCAAGGGCATGGTTTATTCCTTCTTCAACGGCGAGACAGAGGCGCCCGATGTCTTCGTGAGAAAAACCTGTGTTTGCAGCACAGTCCCTGACAGCAAACAGGGCAATGGGAATATGGATGGCCTTTGCGGGGAGGGTGATCGCAATGGAGTCATTTCTTTGCATTGGTTGTATTCCTGCGTTGTCGAATTCGATTCCGTGACACATGTATTGTTTTGGCAGAGCTTGCAATGCTGTTTTTTTAAAGACAGATTTATTTGTGGTCATCGATGGATGGCCGTTCATTGTCAATGAGCACACATAGGGAAAAGGGGAAGAAAAGGGGACAGGAGAATAATGATCGCGCCGGTTCAAGGGAGGTGACGGGCTGTGCACCTTCAAGCGGTTGCCCCCTGGTTGACCGGGACTGGGGCGGTTGGAAGGAGATGGCGGTAGAGGGGCCGATCATAATGGGAAGATGTTTTTTCCGGGCATGGCCTTGGCCGAGTAACCAGGGCATGAGATGATGCCGGTCCTAAACAGGGTGTGTTTCCTGCTGACAGCGGGGAAGGCGCCCTGTTTTTGGTGTGCAGCCAGGGGCATGAGGAAGGGGATAGGGCGCTGGGAGTGTTTTTGATGGGAACGGTTCGGGATTTTGCATTATTAACCTGTCCCCGCTTTGCCCTGTCCCCGCTTTGCCCTCCCGCTTTGTCCTTTCCACAATGGATCCTTTAGTATGTACCTCATCGGCCGACGCGTTTGAGCCGGACAAAAAGGGTTTTGTTTGGAAAAAAACGGACCAGAAAAAAGAGTGCCAGAAACAGGGTGATCACTTCGGCCATGGGGATGGCCAGAATGAAGGGCAGCTCGGGAAAGCCCCAGAAGAGCACGAGCAGCAGGACCACCGGCAGGATGAGGCTTCGGCTGAGGGCGATGATCGCAGAGGGGACGGGTAGATTCAGGGCGGTCAGATAGGACGAGATAATAAGACTCACGCCATTGACAGCAAAGACAGGCCAGAACATGCCCAAGATATCGAGGGTCAATGCGATGACCTCTCGTTCGTTCGCCGGCAAAAAGGCATGGACCAGAAGTTGTGGATAAAAGAAGAGAAAGCTGATGCAGACGGAAGCGATCACCAGGGCGGCCAGAAGGCAGATCAGAAAAAATGCACGGATGCGGCGGAGATTTTTTGCCCCGTAATTCTGGCTGACGAGCACACCCTGGGCATCGCCAATGGAAAAGACGAGCATCAGGCCGATGAACATCAGATAGGTGATCACGGTGATTGCCGCCACGCCTTGGACGCCCGAACGGATCATGAACATCCAGTTGAGCATCAGGGCGATGATCGAAGCCGATATTTCATTGATGAATTCCGACAGCCCGTTGAAGGCGGAACCGAACAATTCGCGCCATTTTCGTTGCCGCGGATCAAATCGCAGACGACGCAGGGGAAGGAAAAAATAGCTGCACAGAATCAAAAAGGGCAATCCCTGGGAGATGCCTGTGGCCCAGGCAGCCCCGGCGATTCCCCAGTTGCAGCGGACAACAAACAGATAGTCCAGGCCGATATTGATGCCAGCGCCAACGACCAGGGACAGGCCTGCAAGGACCGGATATCCGTCAACCCGGACGAAAAAATACATGACCACGGCCAACAGATGCGCCCAGATGAACCCTATGATGATTCGAAAATAGGTCTGCATCAGCGGGAGCACCTCGTCACTCCCGCCCAATCCCGTGAGCAGATACGTCTCAAAGAGCAGCCCGAATGCCGATACCAGCAGGGCCAAAAAAACAACCGCAAGCAGGGTCTTGGAAAAGATCGCCCCGGCAGCGGCCGTGTCACCCTGCCCGATATACCGGCCCGCACGAACCGTCCCCCCCATGGTCAGCATCAGGGTGATCCCGAAGAGAATGCCCAGAAAGGGAATGACCAGGTTAACGGCAGCCAGAGCGGTCGCGCCCACGTAGTTCCCGATGAAGATTCCGTCCACGATATTTGCGGTGGTCATGGCCATCAAGCCCGCAAGGGAAGGCAGCCATAACCGAAAAAAATTCAACGGAACGGAACCGGTAAGAATTGGATTGGTTCGTGTCATTGTATGTGTATGCACCATGTGGTGCTCCCGGGAAAGATGAAAGGCCAGAGTCGGAGCCTTTATGGCAGGGACGCTCCGTTTCGGTTGTGGGCATGTTCGGTCTGGCCTGCGGGGTGGGAATGTACATGGGTGTGCAGGATGTCCGAATTTTGAGGAACAAGCGTTCCCTTTTCAAGCAGGTACAGACAGTTGGTGGTGTTATGCAGAAAGTCCCAGTCGTGGGAGACCAGAACCAGGGTCTGGGGCAGGTCGTGCAGGATTTCGATGAGCCGAAGGCGGGTGGCGGGGTCCAGATCGTTGGTGGGTTCGTCGAGCATGATGATTTTTGGATCCATGACCAGTACCGTTGCCAGGGCGACCAGCCGTTTTTCGCCGCCCGAGAGTTTGTGCGTGATGCGGTGCTCGAACCCGTGCAGCCCCAGATTCGTAAGGGTGCGGATCGCCTTTTGTCGGGCCTGGTCCGTAGAGAATCCCATGTTGAGGGGGCCGAAGGTCACGTCCTCAAGGACGGTGGGCATGAACAGCTGATCGTCGCTGTTTTGAAAAACAAACCCGACCTTTTTTCGAAATCCTCCCCAGTCCTCCCGGGTTTCGACCTGTTCGCCGTTGAAGAAGATCTGGCCGCATTGAGCCTGTTCCAGACCCATGATCACGGAGAGCAGGGTGGTCTTACCGCTGCCGTTGGAGCCGATGATCCCCAGACGGTCGGGGCGTGAGATATCGAGGTTGAGGCCGTCGAGAATATTGTTCCCATCCTGAAATGCGAATGTGATGTTTTTCAAAGCGAGGAGTGACAAATCATTTTCCCGTAGAGCTGAAGGGTGATCGGGCAGGCTCAGGTGCACAGGGTCAGACCGATGGAGGCCGCGATCGTCAGTGATCCGAACATCAGATCTCCCGGGCGGAAGACAGGCGCGGGATCGAGACTGTGCAGGCGGCCGTGAAAACCGCGCAGCAGCATGGCCTGGTTGATTTTTTGCGCTCTGAGCCAGGTCCTGACCAGAGTCATGCCCAGCATGTTGGCGTACACCTGATAGGTGCGCAGAGTGGTTCCGGGTGCAAATCCCCTGAGCATGGCCGCCCGGCGCAGGCGCAGGTACTCCTGCCGGATGTCTGAGAGATACCGGTAGGAAAAGAGCAGGATCCAGCACAGCTTGGGGGAAACCCCCAGCCGGCGCAGGGCCTCGGCCAGGGCCGTGAACGAGGCCCTGCCGATCAGGGTCATGAACAGGATAAGGATGGAGCAGGACTTGAGTGAAATAAGCAGGGCGAGCCTGAAGCCCTGCATGCTGACAGAGACCCCCAAAAACTCTATTTCATGGCCGACATATGTCAGGGGCAGCGTGATCCACAGAAAGATCAGAAAAACGCCCACGGTTTTCAGTCCGGAAAGGATCCGGCGCAATGAAATCCCGGAGCAGAGCGCTGCCGGAACGATCAGAGCACACCCTCCGAGGGCCGCCGTCAGGCTGTTGGTTGCTGCAATGGCCAGGGTCAGGGCTCCTGCACTGACAAGCCTGGCACGGAGATCGACAGAGTCCAGCAGAGAGGGAGTGGGATGGGGCGGTGGGGTCATCAAAGGAGGCGCTCCCTGCGGCCTGTGTTATTCACGGGAATGGTCACCATTTTTAGTCCACGGGGCAAGCTCGATCCAGAGCACGGCTCCGAGCTCAACGTCTTTTTCGTTTCCCTGAGGATCTGTGAGGGTGAAGTCTCCCTTGTTCAGGGCTGCAAATCCCCACCAGCCCGGTCTGGGGCAGGCAAAGGTGAAGATGCCGTTTGGGTCCGCCTTGACGACGTAGGTGACGTGAACCTCGCTCGGGGCTTCGTATGCCTTGTCCCGGTCATAGTATTCGACCTCGACCTCCGCCCCGGGAACCGGCTGCCCGTTCATTTTGACCTGCCCTGTGAAACTGTATCCGGCATAGCCACCGAAGGGGCGGGACAGAGGGACGATTTCGGTCTTGAGTCCGAGCTCCCGGTCCCAGCCCTCTTCATCTCCAAAGGCGCAGGCCACGGTTTTGGTGTAATGGATGATGGACAGATCCTCGGCAGGCTCCCAGTACGGCTGGGGCTCCATGACGAACTGGTACACGCCGGGCCGTTTGGGGGTAAACATGGTCTGCCAGGCCTGGTGGTCCATGACCCTGGCCGGTTCAAGATCGCCAAGCAGGCTGCGTGTCTTTCCGTCAAAATAAACATCAAACACGCGGGGTTTGAGCTGGTCCATGCCGTGCCCTGCAAAGGGGTGCGAAAAGGAGAGGGTCAGTTGCATTTTTCGGCTGTCCTGGGTGACAACGGGGCGGTCCGCAATGATCATCCCGAAGTGGGCCAGGGCAGAGGGGGCGGGCATACAGAAAAGGGTGTACAGCGCCAGCGTCATCAGAATCTTTTTCATTTCTTCCTCCGTCCCGTTGAAAGGGTGTCGAATGGGGTATGTCCCCCTGCGGTCATGCTTTTCGTCTGCTGCGCATCCAGGCCACGATTCCGGCGATTCCCACAAGGTAGCCGATGGAGCCGACAATGTTCCGCGGGTCGGGCTCTCTCTCTTTAAGCAGCATTCGTTTCAATGGCGTGAGCTGTCTGCTCACGGCCTGGTCAATGAGGGTGACCAGTTCACCTTTGTCCAGGGTGATACTGTTTCCGTTATCCAGGGTCTGAATCTGTTTGATTTCAGGTTCAGGCACGCCGGCCTGCAGGCCGGCGGCGGAGTCCGGTTTTGCAGATGGTGTCATGTCTTCGGGAAGGAGCAGCCAGGATGCCCGGTGTCCCTGTCCAGCTTCGAGCACGACCTCAAGCCCGGCAGGAAGGGGAGGGGCCGGGACCGGCACACGCAACTGCCCCTTTGCATCGGTACGCCCGGACCTGATCTGCTTCGATGTTGCCGGATCGATGAACGCCACGGCGCAATCCACGCACGGTCGCCCTCCGGGAAAAGAGGCCTCCACCTCCACGGCATCACCGTCCTGGTAGGCAAATACATTGACCCGGTGGGCAGGGGTGCTTCCGGCCGTGAGAAAGAGAATCAGGAACGTCATCCACAGGGGTCTGATCATGCTTTTCTCTCTTTGGTACGGGTGATGTTCATCAGCATTTCCGGCTGCACTCTGGCCAGAAATGATACAACAAATGCCGTGACAACCCCTTCAATGACCATGACCGGCAGGTGAGCGGCGACGATCAGCCGGGCCGTGGCCAGGAACCCCTGGTCCGTGAATGTCAGGGCCGATGCCATAAGCAGGGAGGACAGCAGCACCGCTGTGAACCCGGCTCCGAAGGAGGCCAGGAATCGCTGCCGCGGGGAGGTGAAGAGAAATCGGCGGAAGATGAGGCCGCAGGTCAGGGCGGGAAAGGCCATGGTGAAGAGATTGACCCCCAGGGTGCTCAGCCCGCCGAACTGGAGCATGACTCCCTGGAGAATCAGCGCGGCGGTGATGGCCGGGAAACAGGCCCAGCCGAGCAGCAGTCCGACAAGGCCGTTCAGGAGCAGATGCACACTGCCCGGTCCAAGGGGCACATGGATGAGTGAGCCGACAAAGAAGACCGCGGACAACAGGGCCACGGTCATCACCTGATCGTAATCCATCTTCCTGAGCCCGATCGCAGTGGGAACAAGACTGAGGGCGTACCCTGCCCCGAGGACCATGGGAGAAAGGACTCCTTCCGAGATGTGCATGAGCGGAAACTCCGGGGGTAGAATTGGGCGTCAGAGGTGTTGAAAAAACTGACTAGCTCTTGGTTACACGATATGTCAATAGGTGTTACTGTAGTGTTGAAATATTTCAGGCAGAAGGAAAGAAGGCCGATCTTTTCGGGGATGGCTGTGGGCCACTGCCCGGGATTTGCGGGAAGAAGGGGAAAAAGGGGTGTCGACAAGAAGGGCGAACAATGAGAGATGATCATTCGGAGAAAGAAGGCTGCTATGCATCGGTATTTTAACCACCCAGCACCAGGATAAGAAACATACAGGCCGTTGGCGCGTGCAAGCACCCTGCTGTTTCGATCATCCTCAACCCGTTTTCCGGAGGCGGTTATTTCTGATTTTTCCTCATTTCCCGTCGTGCCTGTTCTGCCTTCCGGACAGTCCGGCTGTTTTGATGTCCACGGCGTTTCTGTTCCCTGCCCGGGCAGCGGGCAGGATGGGGAGCGGGCGCATCTGTGGGATATTGCCGACCCCCGGTTTGTGCCCGCGTCCGGGGACAGTCGGACCGACACCCTGACCGGATTGACATGGACTGTCAGCGCCGGGCTTTCAACATTTCCCCTGCACTGGGAAGAGGCCCTTGCCTTTGTCCGGGACCTGAACCGACAGGAGTATGGCGGGTTTTCCGATTGGCGCCTGCCCAACCGGCGGGAGCTGCGTTCGTTGTTGTGGCTCGGCGCCAGGGATCCCGCCCTTCCCGCCGGTCACCCCTTTGAACAGGTTTTCGGCGGATATTACTGGACATCGACCACCGCAGCCATTTCCCCGGCCTATGCCTGGTGGGTCCAGATGAGCGGCGGGAGAATGTTCTATGGCAAGAAAACCGAGTACGCCATGGTCTGGCCGGTCCGAGGACAGTCGACAACCATTCCGAGAACGGGGCAGCATCTGTGTTATGATGCCGGGGGAAGGAGGATTCCCTGCAGGGGATCGGGTCAGGATGGGGAAAGCCGGGCCGGTGTAAAATGGCCTGTTCCCCGGTTTGTGGAGGTGGATACGGTCGGGATCAGGGACCGGTTGACCGGACTGTGCTGGCACGGGAATGCGGATATCGGGCGTGGTCCGGTACCCTGGGACCGGGCCCTGGAGCTGGTCGCGGACCTGCGTCAGGCCACGGGGCGGCCGTGGAGGCTGCCGGACATCAATGAACTGGACCTGCTCACGGACGCCTCCCGGGCCGATCCGGCCCTTCCGGAAGGACACCCTTTTGCAGGTGTGCGGGACGGCTACTGGAGCGCGACCAGCAGCGGTTACGAATCCGACTGGGCCTACTGCTTGTACCTGCTCAAAGGTGCAGTAGGAGTCGGATTCAAGGCCGGTCCGGAGTTTCATGTCTGGCCGGTCTGCAAGAGCTGAAGGGGAGAGAGCTCAGGACCCGGTTCCCGAGGCCGCCGGATCAATCGCGCCCGGCCTCATCTGCCGCAGAAAGTCAACACAGGCCTGTCCCTCTCCCCTGAAGATGATCGATGCGCTTCGTTTTTCGATGCCTTTCCGGTAAAATTTATCATAATAGTGTTCAAGCAGGAACGTGATCCACTCCATGTGGAGACCGGTGTCTCCGTGGTCGAGCTGCTGCCTGAGGGCCCGGGCCATGATTGCGTCCAGCTCCCGCCAGTTCCGGTCTCCGAGTTTCCGTTGCAGTTTTGCCAGCGACTCCTGCAGAAAACGACAGAACTGAAGGTCTCCATCCGATGCACCGAACAGGAGCCGGTACTGCTGCCGCATCTGTTCGACATAGTCCCGCCTGATCCGTTCGGCCCGTTCTTCGATCCCGGCTTCGACAATAACGAGAGGGCTGTCCTGCATGGCCAGGTACAGGGGGGCGGGCAGACAGTTGGCACCGATCATCCGGCTTTCATGTTCGACCACCCACTGCCGGATCCCTGCCTCGGATTTTTTCAGGAACTCGATGGCGATCCGGTTTTCAAATTCGATGTTGGTGGGCTGGCCTTCGGGGAGCCCGCCAAAGGCGGACCCTCTGTGGTGGGCGTGCCCCTCCAGGTCGATGCTGTTCTCAAGAAGAGGCAGAAGCTCTGTCTTTCCTACTCCGGTCATGCCGCCGAGCAGGACCAGGGAGTGGTTTCGGGCAACGTTCTCGATGGTCTCCATGAGCAGGTGTCGAAGGGCCTTGTACCCCCCGGCCACTCTGGGGAGCGCGTATCCCTCCTGCTTCAGCCACTGCTGGACCGTTTCGCTGCGCAACCCGCCTCGAAAGCAGTACAGCACCGCTCCCGGGTTCTGTCGGATGAACTCGATCCAGGCTTCGGTTCTCTGCTGTCTGACCTCTTTGCAGACCAGTTCATGGCCCAGGTCGATGGCGGCCTTCTGGCCGTGTTTTTTGTAACAGGTGCCCACGGCCGCCCGTTCGCTATCGGTCAGCAGCGGCAGGTTGATCGTATTCGGGAAAGCGCCTCTGGCAAATTCGATGGGGGCGCGGAGGTCTATCAGAGGGCGATCGTCTAAAAAAAGCTGTTTGATGTCGGTGGTCTGTTTCATTACAATGACTCGGAGAAGAGGAAGAAGTATGTTGCCGGATCGTTCAGAGGCGTATGTGCGAGGATCCGGATTCGTGCCGGATCTGGAGAGCCGGAAGCCGTGAATCACTTCACCTGCCTTGAATTCATACAGGGCGAGACAGGAAAGGGGAGGGAGCATAATCCTGTTTTATGCTCTGTGCAACCGGATGATTGTTCAAAAAAACTTTTCGTGTCCTTGACCAGCGGTTCGGAGCATACACGTCGGAATTGTAACTATTCAGGTACCCGTTCCGGGATTAAAAGGATTATGCTCCTACGTCGCAGGGTTACAGGATTATCCGGCCTCTGACCATAATCCCGTTTATCCTTCTACTCCCTATAATCCCTTATTTTTATTCTAAGTGAATAGTTACCCCAAATTTTTTATCCGAGGTGAATAATTATTCGGAATTTTTCGTATTCTCGAGAACCGGACGGCCGGGATGTGCTGCAGGTGGGGCGGGAAGGTAAAAGGCACAACGGGCCAGGGGGGGCATAGGTGGGCGAGAATAAAAAAAGCCCGGTAAACCGGGCTGTTGCAAACAAATGGCGGAAGCGTATAGGAGTCGAACCTACCAACGACATCTCTGCCGTCCACCGGTTTTGAAGACCGGGCGCCACACCGGTGACGAAACGCTTCCAAATAGCAAGACAGAATCATTAGCAAGTTATTCCATGGTTTTCAAGAGTCTCGGAGGGGTCTTTTTCGAATCTGTGTTCATCCGGGAAACACGTGTTTCTTTCGCTTGCTTTTTGTGCCAGCGGTATTAAGAAACAGATTCCGTGCCGGAGGGAAGGAAGTTGTCCTTTCCCGGGAAAGCACAATATGCTATGAATCATGGACTAGTCGACGGTATTTTGAAAAGTTGCCTCGCACAAAGCTCAAACACTTGATGGACGGAGGAAGTCGGTCTTGAATAGTTTTTCCAAAAATCTTCTTCTATGGGCAACCATATCTCTGGTGATGGTGGTCCTGTTCAACCTGTTCAACCAGCCCCAGCCCCCGCAGTACAAACTGAACTACACGGAGCTGCTCTCCAAGGTGGAGCAGGGGGAGGTCATGGCTGTCAAGATCCAGGGGGATAAGATCACCGGGGTGTTGGTCAATGACCAGAGGTTTACCTCCTACGCTCCGGATGATCCCGGGTTCGTGGACAAGCTGGTTAAAAACAATGTTCAGGTGGAGGCCCAGCCCAAAGAGGATGCACCCTGGTATATGACCCTGCTTGTATCCTGGTTTCCCATGCTTCTGCTCATCGGGGTATGGATCTTTTTCATGCGTCAGATGCAGGGCGGGGGAGGCAAGGCCATGTCCTTCGGCCGGTCCAAGGCCAAGATGATCTCTCAGGAGTCGACCCAGGTCACCTTTGCCGATGTCGCCGGAGTGGACGAGGCCAAGGATGAACTCCAGGAAGTGGTCGATTTTCTGAGTAACCCCAAGAAGTTTACCCGCCTTGGCGGGCGCATTCCCAAAGGGGTCCTGCTGGTCGGCGGCCCCGGTACAGGGAAGACCCTTCTGGCCAGGGCCGTGGCCGGAGAGGCCGGCGTGCCCTTCTTTTCCATTTCCGGGTCGGATTTTGTGGAGATGTTCGTGGGGGTCGGTGCGGCCCGGGTTCGTGATCTGTTTGTCCAGGGAAAGAAAAACGCGCCGTGCCTGATCTTTGTCGATGAGATCGATGCCGTGGGACGGCAGCGCGGCGCCGGTCTGGGCGGTGGTCATGACGAGCGGGAGCAGACCCTGAACGCCATGCTTGTGGAAATGGACGGATTTGAATCCAATGAAGGTGTCATCCTGATTGCGGCCACCAACCGTCCGGATGTTCTGGACCCGGCCCTGCTCCGTCCCGGCCGGTTCGATCGTCAGGTGGTGGTCCCCAACCCCGACCTCAGGGGACGGGTTCGGATTCTCGGGGTGCATACCCGTAAGACCCCTCTGGCCGAAGGTGTGGATCTGGAAACCATTGCCCGGGGCACTCCCGGATTTTCCGGGGCGGATCTGGAAAATCTGGTCAACGAGGCCGCTCTGCATGCAGCCAAGCAGGAGCAGGACCAGGTGACCATGGTCGACTTCGAGGAAGCCAAGGACAAGGTGCTCATGGGCAAGGAGCGAAGAAGCATGATCCTTTCCGACGAGGAAAAGAAGACCACCGCCTACCATGAGGCCGGCCACACCCTGGTGGCCAGGCTCCTGCCCGGGACTGATCCGGTGCACAAGGTGTCCATCATCCCTCGAGGCCGGGCCCTCGGGATCACCATGCAACTCCCGGTGGATGAGCGGCACACTTACTCAAAGACGTATCTGGAAAACAATCTGGCTGTTCTGTTCGGAGGCCGTGCCGCCGAAGAGCTCATGTTCGGAGAGATCACCACCGGTGCCGGAAACGACATCGAACGGGCTACGCAGATGGCCAAAAAGATGGTCTGCGAGTGGGGGATGAGCGAGGCATTCGGCCCTCTGGCTTTGGGCAAGAACGACGGGGAAGTCTTCCTTGGCCGGGACATGGTCCACCACAAGGACTACAGCGAAGAGACCGCCAGAACCATCGATGCCGAGGTCAAGCGGATCATCAGTGAGGCCTACGACAAGACCAGAAGTCTGCTGCAGACTCATATGGATACCCTGCACGACCTGTCCCAGGCCCTGCTGGAGCGGGAGTCCCTGACAGGGGCCGAGGTGGAGCTGATCATGAACGGAGAGAAGCTTCCCCCGGCGGAAAACAAGCTCAACTCTGCCGGTGCACCCCCTGAAGCCTCCGAGCCCCCGGCCGGGAACGGCCAGGATGCCGAAGAGCAGGATATTGAAGAGCAGGAGTTTGAACTGGAAGAGTCCGCGGATGAGCTGGACAAGGATGAATCTTCCAGGAAGTGACCCCGTCTATCGGGTTCGTTGTTACTAATCACTAAGCAAGGGCGGTCCACGGACCGTCCTTGCTTTCAATTTTCAGGCAGGTGGCCGGCATGGATACGCCCCTCAAATGGTCGGTCGGGCATGGGCGGCAGATCGACCTTGATCCCCATCTCGTGGTGGGTATCCTCAATGTGACCCCGGATTCCTTCTATGACGGAGGGGTTCGGACCACGGCTGCGCAGTCCGTGGCCCGGGCGGAAGCGATGCTCGTTAATGGGGCGGGCATGATCGATATCGGCGGGGAGTCGACCCGCCCCTATGCCGAGCCTGTGGACGCCGGGAGCGAACGCGGCCGGGTGGTTCCCGTGGTTCGGCAGTTGCTGGCCCGCAACCCCGGGACATGTATTTCCGTAGACACCACAAAGTCCGTGGTGGCTGATGCCTGTCTCAAGGCTGGTGCCGAGGTGGTCAATGATGTCTCGGCCGGTGCTCTTGACCCGGAACTTCTGGACGTGGTGGCCCAGTACCGGGCCGGGTACGTGCTGATGCACAGCCTCGGTGGCCCTGAGACGATGCAGGACAACCCCTGTTACGGGGATGTCGTGGATGAAATCCTGGCCTTTTTCGAGCATAAGCTCGGTGTGCTGACGGCCAGGGGGATCCCGGAAGAGAAAATTGTGCTTGATCCGGGGATCGGATTTGGTAAACGTCTGGAGCACAACCTGGAAGTGCTGCGTCGTATCGAATCCTTTTTTTCCCTGGGGCGGCCCGTGTATATGGGGTTGTCCAACAAGTCTCTGTGGGGCGGGCTGCTCGGGTTGCCAGTGGAAAAGCGGATTCTGCCGACGCAGGTCGCCACTGCCCTGCTTGCGACGCGCGGAGTGCGTATCCACAGGGTGCACGAGGTACAGGAAGCTGTGCAGGCGTTGACAATAAGCAGGGCCCTGAAGGCGGACGGACATCTTGAATTACTCGTTTGATATTTTTTTTTCGTGGCTGAGCCGCATCTCCTGGCGGGACGCTCTGGATATCGGTCTGGTGGCCCTGGTGCTGTACCGGCTCATCCTGCTCATCAAAGGGACCCGGGCGGTGTCCGTGGTCTACGGGCTTGTATTGCTCGTGGTCATCTACTATGTGTCCGGGGAGCTCGGACTGTTTACCCTGCACTGGCTTCTGGCCAAATTTCTCGGGTCCATTTTTCTGGTGGTGATCATCCTGTTTCAGCAGGATGTACGTAAGGCTCTGGCCCAGTTCGGGGCCGGGACCTTCTGGAAGCGGCGAGAGCTGGAAGAGCGGGTCCTGGATGAGCTGATTCTGGCCCTGGTCAAAATGGGTGAGAGCCGGACCGGGGCGCTGGTGGTCATTGAGAAGAACGTGCCCCTGGGAGAGATCGTGTCAAAGGGGGTGGAGCTCAAGGCCAGGCTGTCCACGGATCTGCTTCTGAGTATTTTTAATACACAGGCACCGCTGCATGACGGCGCTGTGGTTATCCGGGGTAATCGGATCGAGGCCGCGGCCTGTATCCTGCCTTTGGCAGTCGGACTCAAGCACCGGGCCTCGCTGGGAACCCGGCACCGGGCAGCCATGGGCGTGACCGAGGAGTCCGATGCCGTGGCCGTGGTCGTGTCCGAGGAGCGGGGGACCATTTCCGTGGCCCTGTCCGGTAAGATCACCTCGAGCCTGGATGAGGCCAGGCTGAAAAAAGTTCTGGCCAATGCCTGGCAAAAATGAGTGGGGAAGGCAAATGAACTGGCAATATCGTGCTCTGGCCCTGCTTCTGGCTTTCCTGGCCTGGTATCTGGTTTCGGGTCGGGAAAAAGTGGACACGTGGATCGAGATTCCCGTTGAATTTGTCAACATTCCCGATGATTTCGTGATTCGTTCCGGCATGGTCAACCGGATCCAGGTACGTATTCGCGGGGCCAGCGGGCTGGTGCGGGGGCTCAATGTGCAGCGGCTGGCCTATCCTGCGGATCTGAGTTCTCTGGAACTCGGGGATAATGTCTACATTCTCGACGGAGACAGAGTCCCCCTGAGCAATGCCCTGGAGGTTATGGAACTGTCCCCGTCCCGGCTGGAACTGAGCGTTGACAAGCTGGTGGATAAGACCCTTCCTGTGGAACTGGTCTGGTCCGGTGCTTTGGATGCTGATTACGAACTGCGCCAGGTCTCTTTGAAACCGAAGCAGGTCACGGTGCGTGGACCGAGTCGGCTCATGAAGACTCTGCAGACCATCAGAACCCTGCCGGTTTCCATCGAGGAGGAGCGCCCGGAGCCCTGGTCCGGAAAAGTCGGGCTGGCCATCCCGAAGGAGCTGGACGTCGGGGTGGGAGAAGTTGCCGCCAGACTCGACTTCGGGCTCAAGACCCAGTCCATCTGGGTCAAACTGGATGTGGAATCCCGTCTGCCTCCGGGAGTGGAGGCGACGTTTGATCCGGCCTTTGTGCGCTTGAACGTGGACCTGCCTCTGCCCGTGTTTCGGAACAGGGACTGGCGGGACCTGATTCATGTGAGGGTCACGCTGGATGCCGAGGTGCCCGAAGGGACCTTCGAGACACCTTTTGAGGTGGACCTGCCCCGGGGAGGGACTGTTTTGGAAACAAAACCCCAGAGACTGCAGGTCACGGTTTCCAGGCCGGACACGGGTGAGGAGGCTGGAGCGGTCCAATAGCCATGCTGCCACGGTTTTTCCCAACAGCCCGAAGAGGGCCGCTTTTTTCGCAACACGACAGGTACCTGCCACTGGATTAAGGGAATTTTGCATCTTTGTCGCTGGGTCCAGGGGTATGCGGACTCTGTTCGTAATCCAGTCAATTCCCTTACTCCATCTGATCCTGCGCCTTTTTTTCAGGTGACTAATGACCTTTTTTCAACAGCCATAGATGGAGAGACAATGCCCAAACGTTTATTCGGCACCGACGGCCTGCGCGGGCAGGTGAATATTTTTCCCATGCAACCTGAACTGGTCCTGCGTCTCGGTCTGGCCGCGGGCCAGTATTTCCGCAACGGACACAAGCGACACCGGGTGGTTATCGGCAAGGACACCCGGCTGTCCGGGTACGTGTTCGAGACCGCCCTGACTTCGGGCCTGTGCGCGGCCGGGATGGACGTCTTTCTGGTCGGCCCCCTGCCCACTCCGGCCATCTCCTTTTTGACCAAGAATATGCGGGCCGATCTCGGCGTAGTCATCTCCGCATCGCACAACCCGTTCATGGATAACGGGATCAAGTTTTTCGACCGGGAGGGGTTCAAACTCAGCGATGACGTTGAGGACGCCATCGCGGACATGGTTCTGTCCAGGGACACCAAATGGGACTACCCCCAGCCTGAGGCCGTGGGTCGGGCCTACAAGATTCAGGACAGCCCCGGACGGTATATCGTCAATCTCAAGCACAGCATTCCCAACGGGATGACCATGGACGGCATCAAGATCGTCCTGGACTGCGCCAACGGAGCCACCTACCGGGTCGCCCCCCTGATTTTTGAGGAACTCGGGGCCAAGGTGATCAGGATCGGTGATCAGCCCGACGGGTTGAACATCAACCGTAAATGCGGTTCCCTGTACCCCCAGTTCGTGGCCGCCAAAGTCCGGGAGCACGGGGCGGATATCGGCCTGGCCCTGGACGGGGACGGGGACCGGCTCATCGTGGTCGACGAGCACGGCACCGTACTGGACGGGGACCAGATCCTGGCCATCTGCGCCAAGGAATTCATGGATATCGGGGAGATGGACAACAAGACTCTGGTGGCCACGGTGATGAGCAACATGGCCCTGGAGGTGTTTATGAAGTCCCGGGGCGGCAGGCTGCTGCGCACTCCCGTGGGCGACAGACACGTGGTGGAAGCCATGCGCCGGGAAGGGTGCGTGCTCGGCGGGGAGCAGTCCGGGCATCTGATCTTCATGAACTACAGCACCACCGGGGACGGCATCCTGGCCGCCATGCAGCTGATCAGGATCATGATCGAACAGGGCCGGCCGCTGTCCGAACTGGCCGGACTGCTGACGCCTTTTCCCCAGAAGCTGGTCAATGTCCATGTGGAGCGCAAGGTCCCCTTTGAGGGGGTGGATCTGATCCAGCGTTCCCTGCGGGCTGCCGAGGAGGAACTCGGGACCAGGGGGCGGGTGCTGCTGCGGTACTCCGGAACGGAGTCCGTGGCCCGGGTCATGGTTGAAGGCGAGGACGAGGGGGTCGTGGACCGGCTGGCCGAGCAGCTCGCCGCGGATGTCAAAGAAGGACTGCGGGCCGGATAGATTTCGAGTCAGATAATTCTCCATGAACGGAAAGGAGTATGAGTATGGAAATTCGCAAGGTTGTCGTTCCCGTTGCAGGCTGGGGGACCAGATCTCTCCCGGCGACCAAGAACCTTCCCAAGGAGATGCTGCCGGTCTACAAGAAACCGGCGGTCCAGTATGTGGTTGAAGAAGCCATGCGGGCCGGGTTGACCGACGTGGTTTTTGTCAACAACCAGAACAAGCGGATCATTGAAGATCATTTTGACTACAACCTGGCTCTGGAGAGCCTGCTGGAGCGGACCGGAAAGACTGAAATGCTCGAGGAGGTCCGCCGCGTGGCCGAGATGGTGAACATCATCTCCGTGCGCCAGAAAAAACAGCTCGGCCTGGGACACGCGGTGCTATGCGCCAAAGAGGTCATCAAGAACGAACCTTTCGCGGTCATGGTCGGAGACGACCTCATGTTCGACCGGGATCCGGGTATCAGCCAGCTCATGGAAGTGGCCCGCAACGAGAACATGCCCGTGGTCGGCGTTCTGGAAGTGCCCCGGAACCGGGTGTCCAGATACGGGATCATCGACGCCGAGGAGTTCGCGCCCGGACTGTACCGGGTCCGGGGGATGACGGAAAAGCCCAGTCCTGAAGAGGCGCCATCCAGGCTGGCCATGGTCGGACGGTACGTGCTCACTCCGGAGATTTTCGATCATCTGGAACAGCTTTCGCCCGGTCACGGCGGGGAGTATCAGCTCACCGACGCCCTGCAGTCTCTGGCCAAGTCCAACCGACTCCTGGCGGTCAAGCTGCGCGGTCAGCGGTTCGATGTCGGGGACTGGGTCGATTACCTGACCGCGAATATTTCCTTTGCCCTCAAGGACGAGACCCTGCGGGATGCCCTGCTGGACCGTCTCGACGAGGAACTGGAACTGTACCGTCGGTGATGTGTATCAATCCACACCATCCAGCCCGAGAGCCCTGGTCCGCTTTTGGGCTGAATTTTTTGTTTCAGGGGGAAAGGATGCGCAGGTTTGCACTGCTTCTGGTGCTTTGCACCGTGGTTGCACTGGTCGGTCCGGGACGTTGCGGGACGGCCCGGGCCTTTTTTCCGGATACGAACGAGGTGCGCCGGGCAGCGGAGAAACACTGCGACGGCGTGCGGGGATACCGGGCAGACCTGTCTTTTGCCGGGTTCCCGTCTCTTCTTGTTCAGGAACAGGGGGGCGGAGAAGCCTGGAGCCGACTGACATTGTCCGGAAGCGGAAGTTCCAGAACTGTTGTCGCGGCCTGGCTGGGCAGCGGGCGGACTGTTTCGGAGGCATTTCCAGCCTCTCTCGCCGTCCCCCTTCCGCTGGTTCATCTCTGGACCAGACCGCTGACATGGTGGGAGTCCAGGGGGCTCGACTCGGATGTCAGGAGCTACGGCTTTGCCGGGGACCAGGGATGCCTGGTACTGGGCGGGGATCAAGACCCGGTCCAGCTCTGGCTGGCAACGGAGACCTTTGTTCCGGTCCGGGCGGTCTTTTCCGGAAGGTTCGGGCGGTGGCAGCTGACCTGGGAGGAGATCCGCCAGGTGGGAAACCTGAGTCTGCCCCACGCTCTGCGGATTCAGTCCGGTTCCGCTCCGGAGCTGCGGGGACGTATCGCATGGCAGCAAACCGGGGGGGAGACCTCTCTTTCGGTTTCCCCGGTTTCCTTTCGGAGTGCCTATGCCGGGGTTCTTCCTGCAGCAGATGGTGACCCGGTCGTGTCCCTGATCCAGCGCCTTCCTCTTCTTTCCGATCTGCCATGAATCGCGTCGTGCGCCCATGAGCCATCTCTGGAACGTTGCGCTGCTGAGCGCCCCGTATTCCGCCCTGACCTATGCGCTCTGCCCGGAGCTGCCCGCCGGGAACTGGTTTCCGGGGCAGCGGGTTCTGGTTCCCCTTGGCCGGGGAATCCGGCTCGGAGTGCTTACGGAGCCCTGTGAACAGCAACCGGAAGGGTTTACCCCCCGGGAAATGATCTGGCCTCTGGAGAGAACCCCGCTGCTTTCCGAGGAATACCTGGCTCTGATCCGGGAGTTCTCCGTGCGTCAAATGGAAACCGTGGGCAGAATCCTGGCCCAGGTTCTTCCCCGGGGGCTGCGGCGGACGGATATCGTGTTCGTGGATGCGGGGACCGGACGCAGCCACGGCCCGGCCGAGCTGAAACGAATGGATGTGAACGCTCGCCAGGAGCTGGCCCGGGCCTGGCTTGCGGGTCGGGTCGGGTTGCGCAGCGTGGTCAGGTCCGCCGCCGTGGTCTGCCGCCTCAATCAGGATCCGCCCTGGCCTCTCCGGCCCGGAGCCCACAGCCAGCGGGCCGTTCTGGAGCATCTTCATGAGCGGGGGGACAGGCTCAAGAGCGATCTGATCAGAGAACTGGGCAAAAATGTTTCCGGCCCGTTGAAAATTCTGGAGGAACGGGGGCTTGTGGTTCTGGACCGGGAACAGGACTTTCAGGACAGCGTTCATGAGGACCAGGAAGGGTTTCACGGCGAGCCGCTCCCCCTTGGCCTGGAGCAACGGGCTGCAGTGGACCGCCTGGCCCCGCTGCTGGACGATCCCAATCCACGTATGGCCCTGGTGCACGGGGTGACCGGCAGCGGGAAGACCAATGTCTATCTGGAGCTGATTCGGCAGTGTCTGGCCCTTGGACGCAATGTCCTGCTTCTGGCCCCGGAGGTGGCTATCGCCACCCAGCTGGATCGGGTGGCCCGGGATCGTTTTCCGGATTGGGATATCCACCTGTACCATGGGTACCAGCCCGCCGGGAGGCGGCAGAAGGTGTTTGAGCAGGTCGCGGCTGCAGTAAAACCGCAGGTGGTTATCGGGACACGGTCCGCCCTGTTTCTGCCGGTATCCTCTCCGGGGCTGATCGTTCTGGACGAGGAGCACGACGGATCATTCAAACAGGATGAGGGGCTGATCTATCAGGCCAAGGAGGTCGCCTTCTGTCGCAATACCCTGTCCCGGGGGACGCTGGTGCTCGGGTCGGCCACGCCGGACGTGAAGACCTATCACGCGGCCCGGGAGGGACAGATCGTGCTGGCCGAACTGCACAACCGGGTTGCCGAGCGAACGCTGCCGGATATCGAACTGATCGATCTTAAAGAACACCCGGCCGTGGACGGCCCCCTGGCCCGGACCTGCTCCACCAGGCTGCGGGAGGCCCTTGCCCTCGGGGAGCAGGTCATTGTCATGCACAACCGGCGAGGCTACGCCCCCATCGTTTACTGCGAGACCTGTGCCGAGCCCGCCAAATGTCCGGACTGCCAGGTTGCCCTGACCTACCATAAGGCCAGGGAAAAAGTGCTCTGCCATTACTGCGGATATTCCCGCTCCTTTCCCATGATCTGCGACAAGTGCAAGGGCTCCCGGTTCATTCCTCTGGGTGAGGGGACCGAGAAACTGGAGGAGTACCTGGCCAAGGAGCTGCCCGAAGGCACTGAAGTGCTCCGCCTGGACCGGGACAGTTCCCGGCGCAAGGGGCGGCTGGACGAGATTCTGGGTGATTTCGCGGCCGGAAAGGCCCAGGTTCTGGTCGGGACCCAGATGCTTTCCAAGGGACATGATTTCCCCGGGGTGACCCTGGTGGTGGTCGTGGACGGGGATCTGGGACTGAATCTGCCCGACTACCGGGCAGCGGAGCGCAGCTTTCAGCTTCTGGTGCAGGTGGCCGGCCGCTCCGGACGGGGGGACAAACCCGGGACCGTGCTTATTCAGACCAGAAATCCGACCCATTACTGCTGGGATTTTGTGCGCAACAACGATTATCGGGGTTTTTTCGAACGGGAGATCCGGATGCGCAAGCGGCTTTCCTACCCCCCGTTTTCCAAGGTCGCGTTGATCCGGATGAGTTTTGCGGCTGACTGGGAGGATGGCCCGGAGGCGGTAAACCGATTCGCGGAAGCGGTCCGCAGGCACGGTCTTGCCGACGGGGTGCGCGTTCTGGGTCCGGCCCCGGCTCCCCTGCAGATGCTCAAAGGAAGGAAGCGCTACCATTGTCTGCTCAAGGGAAGTGACTGGAAAACGATCAGGACAGTCTACCGCCGGGTCCAGAAGGTTTTTGCCGGACAGAAAAGGATCCGGGTCAGTTGTGATCTCGACCCGGTGAATATGTTGTAATGAACAGGAACGAGGTAAAGATGAAGCGGATGCGAATTGAACAGGCGTTACGTGCGGAGCAGGGATCCGATTCCGTGGTGGTCTGCGGCTGGGTTCGGACCAGGCGGGACAGTAAGGAGTTCTCCTTTTTGGAACTGAATGACGGTTCCTGTCTGAAAAACATCCAGGCCATCGTGGACAAGGGTGTGCCGGGATACGAGCTGCTGGAACGCGTAGGAACCGGGGCCGCTGTCAGGGTGACGGGAGCGCTGGTGGAATCGCCCGGGAAAGGGCAGAAGTGGGAGGTCAAGGCGTCCGAGCTGACCGTCATCGGGGAGGCTGCCCCGGAATTTCCTTTGCAGAAAAAACGGCACTCCGATGAATTTCTGCGGACCATTGCCCACCTCAGGCCCAGAACCAACAAATACGGGGCCATGTTCCGGATCCGGTCCGAGCTTTCCTTTGCCGTGCATCACTATTTCCGGGACAGAGGTTTCTTTCACGTCCACTCCCCGATACTGACCGGATCGGATTGCGAGGGGGCCGGGGAGATGTTCCGGGTTTCCACCCTTGATTTCGACACGATGCCCAAAAAAGAAGGCCGGACCGACTTTGGAGAGGATTTTTTCGGCAAGGAGGCCTCCCTGACTGTTTCCGGTCAGCTGAGTGCGGAGAACATGGCCTGTGCCCTGGGCAGCGTGTACACCTTCGGGCCGACCTTTCGGGCCGAAAACTCCAATACACCCAAGCATGTGGCCGAGTTCTGGATGATTGAACCGGAGATGGCCTTTGCGGACCTGACGGACAATATGAATCTGGCCGAGGACTGCATCAAATATCTGATCCGGCACATGCGGGAAAAATGTGCGGACGACCTGGAGCTGTTCGGCAGGTTCGTGGACAAGACGCTCTTTGAAACCCTGGACAATATCGAGAAAAACGAGTTTGTGCGGCTGCCCTATGGGGAGGCGGTCGAAATCCTGGCCGAGGCGAAGCAGAAGTTCGAATTTCCGGTCTCCTTTGGCGTGGACCTGCAGACCGAGCACGAGCGATACCTGACCGAAGTCCATTTCAAATGCCCGGTCATCGTGTACGACTACCCCAAAGGGATCAAGGCGTTTTATATGCGCATGAACGATGACGGTCGGACAGTGGCGGCCATGGACGTTCTGGTGCCCCGGATCGGAGAGCTCATCGGGGGCAGCCAGCGTGAGGAGCGAGAGGAGATGCTCCTGGCCCGCATCGAGGAGCAGGGATTGAACAGGGAAGACTACTGGTGGTACCTGGATCTGCGCAGATTCGGGTCGGTTCCGCATTCCGGATTCGGCATGGGGTTTGAACGCCTGCTCATGCTGCTCACCGGCGTGAGCAATATCCGCGACGTGATCCCGTTCCCGAGAACCCCGAACCATCTGGAATTCTGACCCCACAACGCCGGATTCTCCCTGGAGAATCCGGCGTTGTGGGTTTTTCGGGATGAATTTCAAAAAAGATATTGACAGTGGAGCCGGTTACTCCTAAATACCGTTCCTCGCCGGGCACAAGGGTGCACGGAAGGGGAAACGACCCCGATATGTTCCTTGAAGATTTCATTTTTTTTTTGAAGAAGCTCTTGACAGAGAGCAGGGGTGTGGATAAACACTCCAACTTCCCGAGGCCGAAAAGGTTTCAGGATGCGACAACCTCGGTTGTTGAGAAAAAAATGAAAAAACGCTTGACGGCACGGCTCTGTTTCAATAGAAACTGCCAACCTGCCGCGAGACGGTAGACAAGGTCTTTGACAATTAAATAGCGAGTCGGAAAAGTTATTAAGGTTTATACTACAGAATTCAACTGGAGAGTTTGATTCTGGCTCAGAATGAACGC
>JAWLGC010000116.1:0-7697 GCA_041685265.1 Desulfomicrobiaceae bacterium
CAGCAGCATGGACGGCAACGGAATGATCATGACCAGCAAAATGGCCACCAGACCAAGCGCCACGGCCACGTCCGAGCGAAAAAAAATCGCTTTCAAAGACTCAGGAGAAATGGACTTCAACATCACACTCTCTCAATTCCATACATCAATGTACAACCCCCTCACCTCTACACCCAAAAAAACAAAAAAGCCTTCCCATCCTTCCCCTCACTCCATACCTTTTCCCCCAACAGCGTTAAGTAACGTACTCCATACAGTGCCTGACACCCCCTACCCCTTAACCCTTAACCCTTAACCCTTAAAACCTAAAACTATCTCTTCAACCCATACACATACGCCAGAATTTCGGCCACGGCCTTGTACAGCTCCTCCGGCACGAAATGATCCAGCTCAATCTGATACAGGGCGCGGGCCACAGGCTTGTTTTCCACGATCGGTATGGAATGTTCCCTGGCGATTTCCCGAATCCGCATGGCCACGACGTCGGCTCCCTTGGCCACGACCCTGGGGGCGGCCATTTCCCCCTGCTGGTAGGCCAGGGCGACAGACAGATGCGTCGGATTGGTGATCACCACATCGGCAGTGGGGACTTCGGCCATCATCCGCTTACGGGCCATGGACTGCTGAATGGCCCGCACCTTGGCCTTGACCTGAGGATTGCCGTCGGTTTCCTTGTGTTCCTCCTTCTGCTCCTGCTTGGTCATCTTCATTTTCTCCTCCATCTCCCAGCGGACATAGAGAAAGTCGACAATGCCGAGCAAAAGGAGAATGCCACTGCTCTTAAACAGGATCACGGCCGCCACCCGGCCCATAAAGGCGACTGTCCCGGGCAGATTGGTCTCGTTCAGGTGCAGGGCCTGCTCGAAATACCCCTCCAGGGTGTGGTAGGCCACCCAGCCCACGATCAACACCTTGAGCAGAGACTTGACCATTTCCACCAGGGACCGTTTGGAGAACAGCCGCCCCAGTCCCTGCACCGGATTGATTTTGCTCAGATCCGGCGCCAGCGGCTTGGTGGTGTACATAAAACCGACCTGCGACAGGGTGGACACAACCCCGATAAGCAGCACGAGCAGCAGGGGGGGGGCCAAAAGCAGCCCCACCCGGATCATGATCACCCCGGAGAGGTCCACAAGGGACTGCACGGTCACGGGGCGATCCCCGACCTGGGCCCAGATTCCGCCAAGAAGCTGCTCGAGCCCCTCCCAGAACATGGGAGCGTAAAAAAACCACAACAACAGCGCCGCTGCCAGTTGCAGCCCCGTACCGAGCTCCTTGCTCTGGGCCACCTGTCCCTTTTCCCTGAATTCGCGACGTCGT
This sequence comes from Desulfomicrobiaceae bacterium, assembly GCA_041685265.1. Taxonomy (GTDB): domain Bacteria; phylum Desulfobacterota; class Desulfovibrionia; order Desulfovibrionales; family Desulfomicrobiaceae; genus JAWLGC01. The sequence continues at coordinate 1,321 of JAWLGC010000116.1, forward strand.
TTTTCCGTCGCTTCTTCAGTGCGTTCCTCCTGGCTGTCAGACATCCGGCACCTTTGGTAAGCGTAAGAAACTCAAAACGTTACACATGAAGGAAAACCGCGTCACCTGTTTACCGCAGACCACAACGCTTTCAGATATCCCTCCACCCCGGCTAGATGTCCGCTCATGATCCTGATGAAAAACGGCAGGGAGATCCCGATCACGATCAGGGCCAATCCGATATTCAACGGATAGGAGAGCAGAAACACGTTCAGCTGGGGAAAGATCCTGCCCATGATCCCCAGAGCAAAACTGGACAGCAGCAGCAGGGCCAGGATGGGAGCCGCGAGCTGGACACCGAGTTCAAACAGGGTGCCTGAAAAATCAATGATCACCTCCACCCCGCCCAGCAGCCCCCCAAGGGTTCCGGGGGGAAACCTGGTATATGACTCCACCAGGGCCTGCAGGAAAAGATGGTGCAGATCCATCAGCAAAAACAGGACCAGAGCCAGTGAGGCATAAAACCGGGCCAGAACCGAAGTCTGGCCGTGGCTCTGGGGATCGAACACGTTGGCCGCGGCAAATCCCATCTGATAGCCGACAAGGGTCCCGCCGAGTTCCACCGCCGTGAACAGAATACGCACGGAAAACCCGAGCAGAAGCCCGAGGAAGATTTCCTGCACCACAAGGACTGCCAGCGGAATGGGTTCGAAGGGAAACGAAGGGATGAACTCAACGACCACAGGAAAGAGGACCAGGGACAGAACCAGAACCAGGCCGGCTCGAATACGGGCGGGAGTCTGCGCGTTTCCAAAGGCAGGCAAAGCCATGATGCAGGCCGCCACCCGGGACAGGCAGAGCAGAAATCCCTGCACGGCCTCCACCGGAGGGAGCGTCAGCTCCATGCGCTCACCCTCCCAGGGTGGCGATGGAGGAGATCATTTCCCGGGTGAACTCCACCAGGTTGCGGATGATCCAGGGCGCGCAGACAAGCAGGGCCACGAGCACGGCCACGATCTTGGGCACAAAGGTCATGGTCTGCTCATTGATCTGGGTGGTGGCCTGAAAAATACTTACCAGAAGTCCCACCAGCACGGCACAGACCAGCATTGGGGAGGAGAGCAGCAGGATCATTTCCACGGCCCTGCGACCGACATCGATAACAAATTCCGGAGAAATCATTGGAAACTCTTGAGCAGAGAGGCCACAACCAGATTCCAGCCGTCCACCAGGACGAACAGAAGCAGTTTGAACGGCAGAGAGATGATGGGGGGAGGCAGCATGAGCATACCCATGGCCATAAGCACCGAGGCCACGATCATATCGATGACCAGAAACGGGATATAGATCAGAAATCCCATTTCAAAGGCGCGCTTCAGTTCCGAAAGCATGAAGGCCGGGATCAGGGTCAACGTCGGAACATCCATTCGGGTCCGGGGCTGCTCCCGCCCGGCCATGGACAAGAGCACGGCCAGGTCGGACTCCGCAGTCTGGGAAAACATGAACTCCCGCATGGGCACCAGAGCCGCGGACAACGCCTCTTCCTGGGTGATGGTGTTTTCCATATACGGTTGCAGAGCGGTCTCGTTGACCCGGTCCAGGACCGGAGTCATCACGAAGAAAGTCAGAAACATGGCCAGTCCGATCAGAACCTGATTGGGCGGACTGGACTGGGTACCCATTGCCTGACGCACAAAGGCCAGAACAATGACGATCCTGGTGAAGGCGGTGGTCATGAGAATGATGGCCGGGGCCATGGAGAGAACGGTCAGCCCCATGAGCACCTGCAGGGTGGTGGCCAGCTCCTGCGGCCCTCCCGTGGTGTTCAGGTCCAGAGACAGGGTCGGGAGCTCCTGGGCGAGGGCAGAGGTTCCGATAAGCAGAAAACAGACCGACAGGAGCGCTCGCATCATGGTGCATCTTCTCCGGCCGCATTGGCGAAGACTTCGCCGAAGGATTCTCGGTCCTTGTCCCGGGGATCTTCTTCCGGGCTGGTTTCGCCGAGCAGCGAGATCTGCTGCTGGGTTACCCCCAAAAGAAATTCCCGGTCCCGAACCCGAACCAGGCAGACGGACTTTCGCGGGCCGAGGGGGCAGCTCTCCACCACCCGCATCGCCCGTTTCCGCCGGACCGGAAGGGATCCGATCCGGCTGCGGAGAAGTCCGTAGCCGCCAAGGATCAACCCCAGCACCAGGCCGAGCCCTCCCAGCATGCGCAGAACAGGAGAGAACTGCAGCCCTGTGTCGACCTGACCCGCCAGACCCGGCCCCGGGACCGTAAGCAGAACTGCCCCGAGCAGAGAACAAAAACGCTTCATCCCAGTTTTTCGACCCGCTCGGCCGGGCTGATGATATCCGTGAGTCGCAGACCGAACTTCTCATTGACCATGACCGCCTCCCCCCGGGCGATGAGCCGGTCGTTGACGTACAGGTCCAGAGGCTCTCCGGCCAGCTTTTCCAGTTCCACGATATACCCTTCGCGCATCTGCAGCAGGTCTTTGACCAGCACCCTGGTCCTGCCCACCTCCACGGAAACCTGCAGGGGCATATCCAGCAGAAAATCGATATTTTTATTGTTGGTTTCGTCCATGGAATCTGCCTCCGGGCAGGAATCAACGGTGGGAATCCACCGGTTCGGTTAAGCTCAACGAGTTTCGTCCGTCCTTGACGCCGACACGGGCCAGATACTTGGGTCGCCCTTCCACCGACATCCGAGCCGGAGAGGAGGGCAGGCAGCCGAGATCAAGAACATCCCCGACCTTCAGCTCGAGAATTTCATTGGCCGTCAAAGAGACCCGGCCGATCTCCCCCCGGATCCCGACCTCCATCTCCATAAGCTCCTTGCGCAGAAAAGCGTCCCACCCCTTGGAATGCACCGTAGAAAACAGAGCCACCCCCTCCCGCAGCTTTTCCCGCATCGGCTCCAGCGAGGCCAGGGGGATGACCAGGGCCATTTCTCCTTGCCGGGACTCGATGCTTACCTCGAACCGAGCCAGCATGACCACAGCCTCATGGGGGACGATATTCACCAGACGGGGATTGGTCTCGACTTTGACCAGGCCGACATCGATTTCTTCCAGGGGCTGAAATGCCTTGACCACGTCCTGGCAGACATCCTTGATGACTCCCTTGACAATGTTGAGTTCGATTCCGGACAGAGGACGGTCAGGCAGGACCCGCTCGCACACCCCACCCCCGAACAAGCTCTCCACCAGGGCGAAGGAGAGCTGCCCATCAAGCAGCACCAGTCCCCCCCAGCGCAGAGGATCAAGACGTATGACCCCGAGTGCCCCCCGGTCCGTGAGATTGTGCACCACGTTCTCGAACTCCATGGTGGAGACCATGGATCGCTTCACGGTTACCGCCCCTTGCACGAGGTTGGTAAGAGTAACTCCGTAATACCTGGCAAAGGTGTCCAGAAAAAGATCGAAACTGGCCACACGCCAGTGTCCTGTTCCCTGCCCCTGGAAGAGGTCGAGGGGAGCGCCCACTGAGCCGTCAACCTCTGGATCGTCACCCAGGGCCTCCATCTCCATGGTCAGCTGCCCCGAATGAATCGCCTCCAGCAGCTCAACAATTTCCTGCTTGCTAAGAATCTTCTCCACGCAGGCTCCTGTGCTACTGCACCACGAAATCCGTGAAATAGATCTTGCGCACCTGACCGGCCTTCAGAATCTCGTTCAACCGGCTGATGAGCTCCACTCGCAGCTGCAGCTTGCCCTGCAGGTCGGCCAGATCACTGTACGTCTTGTTTCCAACCAGAAGCAGAATGGCGTCTTTGATCTGCGGCATGCGCTCCGAGATCTCCTGGACCGCGTCTTCATTATCCACATCCAGGGTAATCGACGCCTTCAGATATCTGGGCCCCTTTTCGCCCAGTATATTGACAATGAAAGAATTCAATTCAACCATGTTGGCCGGGCCGGCCTCACCGAAGGGTTCGAGCGCCTCTTTTCCGGGGACGGCAGAATCGGTATTGAAAACCTGCCAGGCAAAATACCCGCCCACGCCAAGGCCGGCTCCCAATATCAGAGCCAGCAGGACCATGATGATACCCTTTTTATCTTTCTTTGCCTCGCCTTTGTCGTCAGCCATTCCTTCTCCATGTCCAGTTGAGTAGTGTTTGCGGGATATTTTATCAGAAGGGCATCTGTTCCCGGGCGTCAATGAGATAGGGCAGGTCCTCGACATGCCCGGCCAGATTTTCAAGCACGAAATCGACCCGTCGATTCAACCCGCGCGTCTCGGGGGTGTTATTGTCGGCCACGGGACGTGTCGCGCCGTATCCCACAGCGGCCATACGGTCCAGGGGGAGCTGATCCTCCTGGACCAGAAATTTAAGCACGGATAAAGCCCGACGCATGGAAATATCCCAGTTGCTCCCCAGTCCGGCCGAATTAGAAACCGGCGTATCATCGGTATGCCCTTCGATGCGCAGTTGAAAGGGAAGCGGCCGGACCAGTTCCGCGATCTTACGCAACACAACGTATGCTTCGGGACGTATGTCGACCTGGCCGGAATCGAACAGGATTGAATCTCTGATACGCAGCACCACGGTTCCCTTGTCCTGAACCAGAAAAATCTTCTCATCCAACTGCAATCGAATCAGGTCGTTCTGAATCCTGGAGTAGAGACGGCTGGCAAAATCGTCGTCGATGGGAGCGAACTTGACGATCTTGGGATCGCCAATACTGCTTACAGCCGAGCTTTCCAAGGCCCCGAATGCCCCTCGCAGAGATCCAGCAGCGGTCTCAAATCGAACCTCATCCATCTTGGCCATTGATAGCAGCAGCACAAAAAAGGTCATCAGCAACGTAACCAAATCACTATAGGTGGTCATCCAGGCCGGAGCTCTGGGTTCCGTTTTTTTGGGCTTCTTCTTCGCCATAAGTCCTCCTGACAGTCGGAACTACGCACACGCTGTCTTTGCCCGTTGCGGCCTTAGCAGCAACTTCCTGAACACATGCTGCCCTGCGTCCTACCACGTCAGGAATGAGACACAAAGGATGCGAAGCAAGCTTTTGGCGGAGGTGGCGTAATTTCGGCTCCCAACGATCAGTCGAATTTGGGTTTACGCTCCTTGGGAGCCACGAAGGCGTGCAGCTTCTGCTCGATAAGCCGGGGATTCTCCCCCAGCAAAAGCAGCCGCAACCCTTCAGCCACCAGAGACTTGTGCAGAACCTCGGATTGCGACCGAACCCTGAGCTTGCCGGCCATGGGGATGCAAACCACATTGGCAATGATCGCCCCGTAAAGAGTCGTGAGCAGGGCCACGGCCATGGCCGGACCGATGGTGGAAGGGTCATTCATGGTCTGCAGCATCTGCACCAGGCCGATAAGGGTTCCGATCATCCCCAGGGCAGGGGCATATGTGCCCATGGCCACAAAGATGTCCGCCCCGTTCTCATGTCGCTCCTGAATGTACTCGATTTCCCGTTCCAGCATCTCTTTGAGGTCCTCGGGACCCTGCCCGTCCACGGCCAGCTGCAACCCCTTGAGCAAAAAGGGATCCTGTACATCCTTCATCTCCGATTCCAAGGAAAGAATTCCCTCCTTGCGGGCTTTGTTGGCATACTCAAGAAGCCGGGCGATAAGCCCGGCTACCGGCTCGCTCTGATTCAGGACGGTCTTACTGCCAACTGCCATAGCCCGAAACACGTCAGTAAACGGGTAGTGCACCAGAGTCGCTCCAATGGTCCCGCCAAAGACGATGACCACTGACGGAATATTGACAAACAGGGTCAACGGACCACCCTGCAGAATGGCGATGGTCATTAAAACAAACGAAAGCACAACCCCGATTATAGTCGCGAAATCCATGGATCTTCCTTACACTACTCGGCTGAAGGGAAAAAGTGATGCCAGCTTGGTGAACCCCGCATCAAGCAAGGAGCATGCCACCCCCTCCCCGAATTAATTTTTTCAACAGAAGCCCAAAACGGAAAAGCCGCCTCTCCGAAACCGGGGAGGCGGCCTTTGTCAATACATTAAATCAAAAAGCTACCGCTTCATATTGATCACTTCATTAAGCAACTCGTCCGTCGTGGTAATAATTTTGGAGTTTGCCTGAAACCCGCGCTGAGTGGTGATCATCTTTACGAACTCCTGGGCGATATCGACGTTAGACATCTCCAGGGTAGAAGAATAGATAGCGCCGCCAAGCTCCTGCACAGTCCCGGGAACCGCAGGGCCTGAAGCAGTACTTGCTGTATACATTGAATTTCCTTCCTTCACCAAACCCGAAGGGTTGTTGAACTTGGCAATGCCAACGGTAAAAAGATCAAAGGTTGATCCATCCGTATATTTTCCGATCACCACTCCATCAGTGTCAACGCTGACAGACTCCAGGGTCGGGGCGGTCAGACTCGTGTCTGCCGGGTCCGGAGATGTCCATCCAGG
>JAWLGC010000117.1:0-7683 GCA_041685265.1 Desulfomicrobiaceae bacterium
CGTCGAATTCATACGCATAATCCCGACGCAGGGCATCGACCCGCTCAACCCACTCGGCCCGGTTCGTCTCCTCCACCCGATCCACCAGACTGCGAAGCACAGTGCCGGCATCGCCACCGATGCTCATGTTCGCGGTCTTGATCTTATCCAGTTCACACGGATCGATATCCACATGCACGATGGTCGCGCCCGGACAGAATTCGGCCACCTTGCCCGTGGCCCGGTCGTCGAACCGCGAGCCTACGGCCAGAAACAGATCGCACTCAGCCAGAACCATGTTCGTATACCGGGCCCCGTGCATCCCGAGCATGCCCAAAGACAGGGGGTGGCCGTCGGGCAGAAGCCCCAGCCCCATAAGGGTCATGGCCGCAGGAATACCCGCTTTTTCGGCCAGGGCTCTGGCCGCATCTTCGGCACCGGCCCGGGCCGCCCCGCCGCCCAGGCACATAACCGGCCGCTTGGCCCGGTTGATGAGTTCGGCGCACCGTTCCAGGGAATTGTCTGCCGGAAGGGGCGTAATCTCGGCCATACCCGGCGCGGGCCACTCGGCAAAGGACACGCGCTCGTCCTGCACATCCCGAGGGATATCGATAAGCACCGGCCCCGGTCGACCGGACACGGCCAGGGAGAAGGCCCGGGGGATGACCCACAGCAGATCCTCTACAGTACGGACCAGAAAGTTGTGCTTGGTGATGGGGATGGACAGCCCGTAGGTATCCACTTCCTGAAAGGCGTCGGTGCCCATCATGGCCCGGGGGACCTGTCCGGTGATGCAGACCAGGGGCACCGAGTCCTGCTTGGCGTCGCCAAGGGCCGTCAGGATATTGGTGGCTCCGGGCCCGGAAGTGGTTACGCACACGCCGGGACGTCCGGAAACCCGGGCCATGCCCTGGGCGATGAATCCGGCCCCCTGCTCGTGCCGGGCCAGGACGTGGCGAATCCGGTTCCTGCGGGCCAGGGCGTCGTAGAAGGGCAGATTGGATGCCCCGGGAATTCCGGTAATGGTGTCGATGCCCTGGCGCTCCAGCAACTGCACGGCGAGTTCGGCTCCGGTGAGTGTCGGCATGGGTCTTCTCCTTTTCGGTGTATGGCGCGGTCGGCGGGCATGAAAAAACCCCCGCCGGCGTCGCGCCTGCGGGGGTTTGATGATCGAGAGTTCCGTTCCGCTACGCGACGCTGCCGGGTGGGCATACTACGACGACTACCAATACGACTACGACAACCGCGACTAGGAGGCTGGAAACCTGAGAGATGAGGGTCGTGTTCGTAGTGAAGGACATTGCGGAAAAAACCTTTGGTTGAATTTGTGTCTGCCCCTGAACTGCACGGAACCATTACCGAAGTCAATGGGGAGATGAAAAAAATACTGTTCGGCTGACACGTCAGGATCTGCGCGGAGCCACTGTCTTGTCCATGACCTTTTCCAGCTTTCGAAAATCCAGAGGCTTGGCCAGGTACTCATCCATGCCCGCGGCAAGCAGTTTTTCCCGGTCCCCTTCCATGGCATGGGCTGTCAGGGCGATGACGGGAATATCTGCATACGGCCTGCCCGACCCACGCAGAATCCTCACGGCCTCGGTTCCGTCCATCTCCGGCATCTGGATATCCATGAGCACCAGATCAAAAGGATGGGTCTCGAGCATATCCAGCGCCTGGCGACCGTTCTCAGCCCCGTGCACCGTATGGTTCCTGCGGGTCAGATATGTTTTCACCGCCATCAGGTTCACGGGATTATCCTCAGCCACCAGCACATTCAGTCTCCTGTGGCAATGCTCGCAGGCCGGAGTTTCGGTCGACGGGGAGGGCAGTGCCCTGGAAAAGGTCAGAGAAAATGCAAAGGTCGACCCCCAGCCTGTTTCGCTGTCCACGGCAAGCTCTCCCCCCATGTACTGCACCAGCCTCTTGGCGATGCTCAGTCCGAGCCCGGTCCCCTGGTACTTCCTGGCGCTGGAGCCGTCCTCCTGAGTGAACGGATCAAATGCGTGCGCCAAAAACTCCTCGGACATGCCGATGCCGGAATCCTCGACCACGAACAGCACCCGGGGCCTGTCCTCCTTGTCTGCAGACAGCGGATAAACATCGATGGCAACGCTGCCCGCATCGGTGAACTTGACCGCATTGCCGACTACATTGAACAGGATCTGGCGTACCCTTCCCTCATACCCGGTATACCTGCCGGCCAGGTCCGGGGAGACAAACGTCCTGATGCTCACCCCTTTGGAATCCGCTTCGGGACGAAAGAGCGCCTGCACCTCATCAACTACACAGCGCAGCTCGAACGGTTCTTCCCGAAGGTCCGACACGCCGTGCTCAATCCTGGACAACTCCAGCACATCATTGATGATGCCGACCAGACTCCGCCCGGAAGACAGGGCCAGATCCACCATTCCCCGCTGCTCTTCACCAAGTTCTCCATCCCGGAGCAGTTGCAGAAGGCCGAGCACACCGTTCATGGGCGTGCGCAGTTCATGGCTCATATTGGCCAGAAATTCACCTTTGGCCGTATTGGCGGCTTCGGCCCGCTGCTTGGCCTGCAACAGGTCTTCTTCATGACGCAGCCGCTTCAATCCCAGGGCGTACAGATCGGCCAGGGCCTGCACTGCGCTCAAATCATCATCGTTGTACAGACGTCCGGGATTTGCCAGGGCGATCTGGCCGAGCAGTTCTCCGTCATATACCGCCGGCACGGACAGGAACCGCTCCACCGGCACATGCCCGGCCGGTACGCCCATGGCCGCGGGAAAAGAATCAGCCGCATTGGTATAAAATCCCTGCAGGGTATTCAGGGCATGCCCCCAGAGCCCCTGATAGCCGTCCGAAGTCCTGGGCAGAATGACCCGCTTTTCGGGCATGGCACACAACGCCTCCTTTTCCATCATGGCCGACAAGGTGTGCCCGATATTGTCCCCGGTTTCAGGGTCGATCAAGGAGACAAATCCGTAGGCGCTGCCGGTCAACTCCAGAGCCGAAGCGTACACGGCATCGGCCACGGCCGGCATATCCGCATCAGGGGCGGTCAGATCCGTTGCCAGCTTCCCCAACGCACTGTTCACGGCCAGATTGCGGCGCAGTTCCTCCTCCAGCCTCTTGCGCCCGGAAATATCATCCACCACCCAGAGAACGCCCCTGCTCAGGTCCGGAGGGTCGACCACATCCATGGCCTTGCCGGACAGGGAGCACCACACCGGGCTTCCGTCCTTACGGCGCAACTGGTACTCGATCTGGATATTTCGCCCATCGCACAATGTGTCGTAATAGTTGATGCCGAAATCCCGATAGCGCTCCTCGGTCAGATGCAGGCGGCGTACCGGAACACCGGCGAGTCCCTCGGCCCCGGCATACCCCAGAATCTCCGCGGCCATCGGATTGGCCTGGGCCACGGTCCGGCCGTTTCGCAGGAGCAGCAGCCCGACCTGGGAATTTTCAAATACTGCCCTGTACTCATCCCGGACCAGGCGCAGTTCCTGCTGCATCCGTTTATGCGCGGAGACGTCCCGGACAACACAAAGCACCAACGGCTCCCCGGGGACGGCCAGCCGCTTTCCGATCACCTCGACGGCAACCCCGGCCCCTCCCGAAAGCTCCGCTTCACCCCTTGCCCGCCCGTCCTGCCGGGCTTCCCGGATGACCCCGCAGGCCCCTTCGGAGATGAAGCGGGAAGGCCTGCTTCCCGGAAGGCCCTCGGCGGGCAGTCCCACCCTTTCGGCCAGGACCGTATTGGCTCCGACAATCCTGTCTGCAGAGTCTACAATAAACATGCAGTCTTCAAAGGAATTGAGGATCGAGCGGCACCGGGTATCCCGGTAGTTCTTTTCCTTCCTGCACGAAGCGAGTTGGCGACTCAAATACAACGCCAGGATACCAAACACGGAAATCAAGGCAACCAGGGCTGCCACGATTACGCTCAATGTCACATCTGCCATTCTCAACCCTTTGTCAGAACAATGGAAAATAAAAAAACGGATCACTCTTCAGCTGGGACAAAACGTCTCGGGATCATGGGGAGCAAGGGGAGTGACAAGAGTACGGGGTTATCCGGTCTTTGCCTGTACTCCTGCGACGAAGGTGCATAATCCTCTTAACTGAAGTTACGCAGCTCACCTTGACTGGTGTTCTTTCGCGCAACGCCAGTACTTTCCAGCAGTCATTCCCGTGAAAACGGGAATCTTAGACTTGTGGGCAATGTCGGGCGTTGCCACCGGCGCTGAGATTCCCGCGTTCGCGGGAATGACTGCCTCTTATAAGGCCGATACCTGCGGAGTGCGTAACTTCAACTCTTAATCCTGAAGCGGGCCCGGCGCACGAACAGGAACAAAAGCGAACTCTTTTCATGTACGGAAGGGGCGAAACCTTGCAGAAAGAGCCGGTTCATGCAAGCAGATGTTTCGCGCACAGTACGTCCCCTTTCGACTCCCGGACAGACCTCGGGCCCAGACCCGGCGGGAATCGACTGCAGCCACAAAAAATTATTATGCAGTCCAAATAAAAGATAAAAAAACTAAGTTATTATATGGAATAGAAGGATAAACGGGATTATGGTCAAAGGCCGGATAATCCTGTAACCCTGCGACAGAGGAGTATAATCCTCTTAATCCCAAAACGGGGACCTAAATTGTTACAAAGAGTTTACTAAAATCGAGACCACTGAACCATGCAGCTCGTTGAATCAGGCTGAAAAGCGGGACCGGGGGAAGGTCAACAGCCTCGGAAACATGATGCGTCACAGGCTTGCTCATTTTGAATAAAAGAAAATAATATTAAATAGTAAGAATAAAAATGCTCATCAAAGGATACCTACTCATCGCCTCGGCTGCCCTGCTCTGGGGGTTGATCGGCCCCATCTCCAGACTGGCCCTGGCCGAAGGGGTGCTCCCTCTGGAAATCGCATTCTGGCGCGGAGTGCTGGCCTGGGTCTTTTTCGGTGCTCAGGCTCTTTGGGCACGAGAGATCGTCCTCTACAGACGGGACATCGTACCACTGCTCTTTTTCGCTGTAACCGGCGTGAGCATGTTTTACGGCTTCTATCAACTGGCAGTGAAAAACGGGGGAGCGGCCCTGGCCGCGGTGCTGCTGTACACGGCTCCGGCCTGGGTGGCGGTCATGGCCAGAATCTTTTTGAACGAACCTCTGACACGGGCCAAAATGGCGGCAGTGGGCTTAAGCATTCTCGGCGTGGCCTGCATTTCCCTGAGCAGCGGCGGCGTGGAGGGCGGCCTTAATCTACCGGCTATATTCTTCGGACTGGGCGCGGGATTCTGCTACTCCCTGTACTACATCTTCGGAAAAAAATTCTCTGCATCCTATTCCGCCCCCAATCTCTTTTTCTATCTGCTTCCGGCAGGTTCCCTGTTCCTGGCACCCTTTGTGTCCTTCTCCCCCAAGTCGGCCACGGCCTGGGTAGCCATGCTGGCCCTGGCCCTGCTGTGTACATATTTCGCCTACCACTGCTATTATGCAGGGTTGAAAAATCTGCAGGCTTCCAAGGCGTCCATCGTGGCCACCCTGGAACCGGTGGCCGCAGCAGCCATCGCTTTTGTATGGTGGGGGGAGACCCTCTCCCCCATGGCCGGTCTTGGAGCTGCGGCGATTCTGGCAGGGGTCATCGTAACCATTCGGGAAAAACCCGGAGCGTGACAGGAGGGTTGTGCCCATTCCATGAGAAAATCCGCCAACCGCAAACAATGGGCGGCCCGCTCTGCCATCCAGAAGGCCATCCGCCGTTCCGATCTCGGCATGCTCCGGGGAGCCTTTCGTATCCTGTGGGACATGGACCGGAGCTGGCTTTTGTGGCGACTGCACATCCTGGCCATCGAGGAGGTCTGGCAGTACGCGGGAGAGGCCCATCTCCTGGCCCGGATCATCCAGAATGCGGAAACACCCGCCTCCTGCGAGGACCAGGTCTACGACTACCTGGACACCCTGTGCCGCTCCTACAAGGACCACTCTACATATGCCCTGCTCGTGCTGACCGAAATGCACGGCAAAGGACAATACCGCGGACCGGGACAGGCCCCCTTTCAGCGCCGCTGGGAGTCCCTGCTGCGTATGTTTGACTACCGGAAAAAGTATGGGGACGAGGCCATGGCCCGGGCCGTCACGACCAAGGCGGCGGCGCTTGAGCATCCCGAAGCCGAACTCACCGCCCGGGGGTGCATGGACCGGTTCGAGCTGCAGGGAGGCATGGAGGGTGACCGGACCATGGCCCTCATCGGCGGATTCCTGGCCCTGACGTCCTTTGCGGGCCCGCCGCCCCAGGCCCGTATTTCGGAAACGGACATCCCCGATGACTGGCCGTGGTGGGTTTATGATCATCACACCAGCGTGGGCAAGGCGGTCTTTCCCGGGGCGGCCCGGGAACTGATCATGTCGAAAACGGAACTGGCCCACCTCAGCTTCGGATTCACCGGCGGAATTCGGGAACCGGTGGACAAAAAAGCGTTCTGGCCGTACGAGATGGAACGAGCTCTGAACCGGGTACAGCCGAACAGAAAACGAATCTGGGAAGAACGAGCGCGCGAGGTGGTGCGGATGGCGGTGCTGGAAAGAATGAACATCGAAAAAGTGGAGCAGGAACTCCGGCTGCCCCTGAAACAGTATTGACGTCGCGGGCAAAACAACCGGTGCGGGACCATTACGGCACAATCCGGAAAAACAGGGAACGGAACACCCGGGCCTCCCTGCAAAGCCTGGAGAATACGTATCATGGCTTTTTCTGAAAATACGACCCGTCTGCACTATTACGAAAAAATCATTTCACTCGTTGACGACCCCATGTCCGTCGTCGATGCCCGGTATACCTATGTCGTGGTCAATGACGGCTATCTGCGGATATTCGGCAAAGCCCGAAATGAAATAGAAGGGCACTCCATTGCGGCGCTGCATGGTGAAGAAATATTTCGTACAAAGATCAAGCCCCGCCTCGACAAGGCTCTGGCCGGGGACACCGTGCTCTTCGAGGAAGAGGTTTCAGAAAAAAACAACACCAAAACCCTGCGAAAAGTCCGTTTCACGCCCTGTCCGGATAATGACGGCAGAGTCACCGGAGTCGTTGTCACCGCCCGCAGGCAGGCCGAAACCGAACTCAGACTTCTCAACCTCCGGTTACAGACCATCATCGACGCCCTGCCGGGTTCATTAAGCGTTATGGACACGGAGTACAGGGTGATGCAGGCCAACGCATTCAAGATGAACGCGGTCTTCGGAAAGACGGAGGACCGTTCTCGTTATGCAGACCAGAGATGCTACACACTTTTCCATGGCCGACAATCTCCCTGCCCGTGGTGCAGAATGGATGAGGTCTTAAAAACAGGGCATCCCCTGTCAGAGGTGACGACTCCGGATGATCCCAGAGAAAAAATTTCAGGACGGGCATATCAACTTTTCCTGAACCCGATCAAAGACGACTCGGGCAGAGTGATCGGCGTGATTGAATACGGCGTGGACATCACTGAACTTCGAAACGCCAGAGAACAGGCCCTGGCGGCAAACGTCGCCAAAAACGAATTTCTGGCCGGAATAAGCCATGAGATCCGCACCCCCATGAACGGCATCCTCGGCATGGCCACCCTGTTGCGTGATACGGAACTGAATGAAGAACAGCAGCAATACGCAGCAGTCATTCAGTCCAGCGCCGGCAGCCTGATGCATCTCGTCAACGGCATCCTGGACTTCTCAAAAATCGAA
>JAWLGC010000118.1:0-7660 GCA_041685265.1 Desulfomicrobiaceae bacterium
ACGGCCAGGCTGGTCATGGGGGGGCAGCTTTCCAGAGCCGTGGCGACATCTTTGACCAGGGTCCGGGCATCGAAGCGCATGGGTGGCTTGATCAGGGAGATGAGCATTGTGTGGGGACCTTGCAGGAGGGTTGGTGTTTTTGCTGGTTGTTGTCGAGTAACCGAAATGAGCCACACGTGTACGACATCAATGTGACGATTGTGTTACATTGATGCGTGACAGGGCATAGGAGATGGCCTTGGATTTCAAGAATACGACATGTACACAGGACTGTTCGGATGTCTGCGGTCTGCTGGTCAAAGGTGGGGCGGATTCGGTGATCAGAGGCAATCCGGATCATCCGTTCACGGCAGGATTTATTTGTTCGCGAATCAAGGGAATGTTCGCCCGGTTGCAAAACAAAGAGCGGGTGTCAGCCCCTCGGCTGCGAACCCGGGATATATGGGAGGAAATTTCCTGGGAGAGGGCTATGGCGCTGTGCACGGAAAAACTCGGTGCGGCTCTGGACCGCAACCCCGCTTCGGTGCTGCATATACAGGGGCATGGGGCCAAGGGGGTGCTCCAGGAGGCGACCGGACATGTGTTTGCGCAACTGGGGGCACGCTCGACATGCGGCAGTTTCTGTGACGACACCGGCATTGAAGCGAGTCTGTGCGATTTTGGAGCGCTGGATCACAACAGGATTGAGGATCTGGCGAATGCCGGAGTTATAGTCAATTGGGGAAGGGACCTTTACCGGGGATCGGTGCACCTGGCGGCCATTGTCCGTCGGGCCAGGAAGAACGGAACGCGGGTTATTTCCATCTGCCCCGGCGGCAAGGAGTACTACGAGTATTCCGACGAGGTGATCCGCGTGCAGCCGGGACAGGACCGTTTTCTGGCCTGCGCCGTGATCAGGCGCATGGCGGAGCGGGGACGGATTTCCGGTGAGGTTCTGGAGAAAACTGCGGGGTGGAAAGCGTTTTATGGGAGTCTGGGGTCCCGGTCCGTTGCAGATTTGGCGGGACTCGCCGGGGTTTCCACGGGGGATGTGGACCGGCTGGCAGAGGTCTACTCCGGGAACGATCCAGTCTCCACGCTTATCGGGTGGGGCGTGCAGCGATACCTGCGGGGAGGGGAGACGGTGCGGTGCATCGACGCGCTGGCCTGGCTTTCAGGCAATGTGGGCAGATCCGGGGCCGGGGTGTGGTACAATATCTCCTCTATGCGTAATTTCAACCTGTCCATGCAGGCTCCGTTCACGCCTGAGCCATTTGCCCTGCCGGGTATCGGGAAATCCCTTCTGGAGGCCCGGGACCCGAAGGTGGAATTCGTGTGGGTCAGCCGGGGAAACGTCGTCAACCAGGCCCCGGATTCCAAAACGGTGGCAGCTGGTTTGCAGCAGGCGGGATTTACCGTGGTGGTGGATGCTTTTATGACGGACACGGCAGAATGTGCCGACCTGGTGCTGCCGTGCTCCCTGATGCTCGAGCAGGAGGATGTGGTCGGGTCCTTCATGCACGACTGGGTGGGATATGCCCGCAAGGTGGTGGATCCGCCCAAGGGAGTGCGCTCGGATTACGAGATCATGCGCGACCTGGTGAGCAGGCTGGACCGGAAGGTGGACCTGCCGGAACCGGACGATATTTTTGAACAGGCCCTGGATTCGCCCTGGCTGAATATCACCCTGAAGGGGCTGCGGGAGAAGGGGTTTGCGCAGGCCCGAAGAGGGGAGATCGCTTTTGAGGGAGGGAAGACCTGCCATCAGGACGGCCGGTTTCATCTGGTGGAGAAGGTGCATTTTGATGAGGGGGAGCGGGATGGCAGGTACCCGCTGCAGCTGCTGACCCTGATCAGGCGATCGGCCACGCATTCGCAGATTCCGGCGGAAAGGCAGACCGAGCCTCCCAGGGTGTGGGTCAATCCGGCATCAGCGGGCCTTGCGGGGACCGAGCCTGAGAAGAAGGTCTTTCTGGCTTCGCCGTTGGGGCGACTGGAGGTCCGAGTGGAGTTTGACGAGACTCTGGTTGAGGATGTGGTGGTCTACCGCAGGGGAGACTGGATGTGTCTGGGGGGCGGAGCCAATCAGCTGCTGGCCCCATTGGAGACGGACATGGGCAGGGGCACTGCGTATTACGGCCAGGGTGTGCGGCTGGAGAATTGATTGACAGACAGTCATCGAAAAAAAGGCTCCACCATACGGCGGAGCCTTTTCCATTTCCTGTCATCCCAAAGGGCTACTTCAGGTTATCCAGAATGAACCCCTGGATTCCGGCCTTGATGGAGTCGCGGATTTCCCGGACCTGCACCAGTTTCTCCTCCCGGGTTCCCTCCACTTCAGCCGGGTCGGGGAAGGGCCAGTGGCCCCGGACCACGACACCGGGAAAGATCGGACACTGCTTCTCGCTGGCATCATCGCAGACCGTGACGACATGATCGAAAAGCCGTCCTTCCCGAAACAGGGCAAAGACGGACTGTGTGCCCTTGCCGCTCAGATCAATGCCTTCTTCCCTCATGGCTTCGACCACCAGGGGGTTGATGGTCGTGGGCTCCAGCCCGGCACTTTCCGCCTGGTACTCATCTCCGGCCAGGGTGTTCAGGTACGCCTCGGCCATCTGGCTGCGGGCACTGTTGTGCACGCAGATGAACAGGACCCGTTTTTTGTCCATAACCGCCTCGTGAAGTTTTCGTGTTTCGATTCATGATCAGATTCAAACCACGATACCACGGGGATGTTACGGTTTCGTGACCTCTCAGCCGCGGGTCAGCCTGCGGTATTTGATCCTGTGCGGCTGGTCCGCTTCGGCTCCTAGGCGCTTTTTGCGGTCCGCTTCGTATTCTGAATAGTTGCCCTCGAACCAGACCACCTTGCTGTCGCCTTCAAAGGCCAGGATGTGGGTGGCCACCCGGTCCAGGAACCACCGGTCATGGCTGATGACCACGGCGCATCCGGCAAAGTTTTCCAGGCCTTCTTCCAGGGCCCGGATGGTGTTCACGTCCAGGTCGTTGGTGGGTTCGTCAAGCAAAAGGACATTGGCCTCTTCCTGGAGCATCAGGGCCAGATGCAGGCGGCTCCGTTCCCCTCCGGAGAGGACGCCGACCTTCTTCTGCTGATCCGATCCGCTGAAGTTGAACTTGCCCACATAGGCCCTGGAGTTGATTTCCCGGCCGCCCATGCGGATCATGTCCTTTCCGCCGGAGACATTGTCCCAGACCGACTTTTCCGGGTCCAGATTTTCCCGCTCCTGGTCGGCATAGCCGAGCTTCACGGTCTCGCCCAGCCGGATGGTGCCGGCATCGGGTGTTTCCTGGCCGGTGATCATTTTGAACAGGGTGGACTTGCCCGCCCCGTTGGGGCCGATAATGCCCACGATACCACCGGCGGGCAGGGCAAAGGACATATCTTCCACCAGCAGCCGGTCCCCGAACGCCTTGGAGACCTGGTCCGCCTCGATGACCACCTTGCCCAGGCGCGGTCCCGGCGGAATGAACAGCTCGAGCTCGTTGATCTTCTGGCCGCTATCCTGGTTTAAGAGGGACTCATAGGCGGAGATTCTGGCCTTGGATTTGGATCGTCGTCCCTTGGGAGACATCTTGATCCACTCCAGTTCGTGCTGCAGGGTCTTCTGGCGCTGGGACTCCTGCTTTTCCTCCTGCTGCAGCCTCATCTGCTTCTGCTCCAGCCACGAGGAGTAGTTGCCCTTCCAGGGGATGCCCTTGCCCCGGTCCAGTTCCAGAATCCAGCCGGCCACGTTGTCCAGGAAGTAGCGATCATGGGTAACGGCGATGATGGTTCCCTCGTAGCGCTGCAGGTGTTGTTCCAGCCAGCCCACGGATTCGGCGTCGAGGTGGTTTGTGGGTTCGTCCAGAAGCAGGATATCGGGTTTCTGCAGCAGCAGCCGGCACAGGGCCACGCGCCGCTTTTCGCCGCCGGAGAGGACTCCGGTTTTGGTGGATCCTTCGGGGCAGCGCAGGGCGTCCATGGCCATTTCCAGGCGGGAGTCGAGATCCCAGGCGTCCAGGGAATCCAGCTTTTCCTGCACTTCGCCCTGGCGGGTGATCAGCGCATCCATCTCCTCGTCGGACATGGGCTCGGCGAATTTCATGTTGATGTCGTTGAACTCGTTGACCAGGTCCACGGTTTCCTGAACACCTTCTTCCACGATTTCGCGCACGGTCCGTTCCGGATCAAGCTGTGGTTCCTGCTCCAGATAACCGATGGTGTATCCGGGAGAGACTGTGGTTTTGCCTTCGAATTCCGTGTCCACACCGGCCAGGATTCTCAGCAGGGAGCTTTTCCCGGACCCGTTCAGGCCCAGTACGCCGATTTTGGCTCCGTAGAAATAGGACAGGGAGATGTCCTTGAGCACGGGCCGTTTGTTGTAGTATTTGCTCACGCGCATCATCGAATAGATGATTTTTTCTGCATCGTTGCTCATGGAAATCCTTTGGGGAAGTTTTTAGGGGTTACGTGTTAAGGGTTAAGGGTTAAGGGAAGAGCGGCGTTGCCGCCGTGGGGCAAAGGAGGTTTACGCAAGAAGTTTAAAAAAGCAAGTTCCTCTTGACCCCGGCCGTCGCCCTAAAATAGGCAACACAGGTCCCATAAATCTTATGGGACCCATTTTTTCAGCCAGCTTCACCTTATATTTTTCCAAGGAGCCCCCATGCGCATCGCCGACCGTATTCAGAACCTCGGAACCGAAACCGCATTTGCCGTGTCCGCCGAAGCCGCCGCGTTCGCAGCCCGCGGGAACCGGGTATTTCCCTTTCATCTCGGGGATATGAATCTGCCCACCCCGGAGAATGTCATGGAAGCGGCGGTTCGGGCCATGAAAGAGGGGAAAACCGGGTACTGCCCCAATGCCGGAATCCCGGCCCTGCGCGAAGCCCTGGCTGCGGACATCAATGGAGACCACGGTACGAACTATATAGCAGAAAACGTGGTTATTCAGCCCGGGGGCAAACCGGTCATCTCCAAGTTTCTCATGGCGGTCATGAACCCCGGTGACGAGGTCCTTTATCCCAATCCCGGGTATCCCATCTACGAATCCCAGATCGAATTTCACGGTGGGAAGGCCGTGCCCTACGGATATCTGGAAGGGAAGGAGAATTTTGAAATCGACCTCGAAGGGGTGCGGGCGGCCATCACTCCGAAAACCAGGGTCCTGATCGTCAATGATCTGCACAACCCCACGGGTGCGGAATGCACGCCCGGGGAGCGGGAGGCGCTGGCCGCCCTGGCCGTCGAACACGACCTGATGGTCCTGGCCGACGAGGCCTATTTCGCCATCCGCTACGAGGGAAAGAGCTCCTCTCTGGTCTCCCTGCCCGGTATGGAAGACCGGACCGTGCTCCTGTATACCTTCTCCAAGAAATTCGCCATGACCGGCTGGCGCCTGGGTGCGGCCGTGGGGCCGAAGGATGTCATCGGGGTCATGGGCAAACTGAACGTGAACGACGAATCCTGCTCCAACCATTTCGTACAGTATGCGGCCCTGGAAGGGCTGACCGGCGACCAATCCGGGCCGAAACATATCCTCGAGGTGCTCGGGACACGGCGGGATCTGGCCGTGGATATCCTGAACAGGATACCCGGGGTATCCTGTTTTCGTCCGCAGGCCACGTTCTACCTCTTTCCCAATGTGACCGGGCTGATGCAGGCTAAAGGAATCAATGATTACGAAGTCTTTAGAAGGGATATTCTGCACAGGACGGGCGTGTCCCTCTGCACCCGGCTCCATTTCGGCCGTGCCCTGTCCGGCGAGAAAAACCGCTACGTCCGCCTGGCATATTCCGGCATTGACATGGAGCTGATCGAGGAAGGACTCGGCAGGCTTGCGGAGTATGCCGCCAGGGGGTGATCCGCTGTGCGGCCTCGTGCCCAATATTGTCCACAGCGCGGCTGTGAAGGAGAACGGAAATGGTCTACCTGGTTTTGGGCATTGTCTTTATTGCGGCATTGCTTGGTCCTGAACTCTGGGCAAAGCATGTGCTGAAAACCTATTCCAGAGATGAATACTTTTCCGGGACCGGTTTTGACCTGGCCCAGATCCTGATCCGGGACCTGGGGCTCAAGGATATCGTGGTGGAGCCCTCTCCCTCCGGGGATCACTATGATCCCGATGCTCGGGCCGTTCGGCTGACCTCGGCCATGTGCGGTCGTCGTTCCCTGGCCGCCGTGGTCATTGCCGCCCACGAGGTCGGTCATGCTGTGCAGGACAGTACCGGTTTCGCCCCTTTTCGGATTCGCAACACTCTGGTTCGAACCTCCAACGCGATCCAGGCCTTTGGCGGAATGCTGTTTTTGGGGGTGCCTGTTTTCGCGGCGATTACCGGTAATCCCGTGGCTCTCCGGACTCTGCTCCCCATTGCGCTGATCCTGCTCTGCCTGCCCGTTCTGGTGCACGTAATCACGTTGCCGGTCGAACTCGATGCCAGTTTTCGAAGGGCCCTGCCCCTGCTGCTGCAGGGGCACTATATCCCTGTGGAGGATGAACCCGCGGCCCGCCGCATTCTTACCGCCTGCGCCCTGACCTATGTGGCCGGGGCCCTGGCTTCGGTGCTTAATGTCTGGCGCTGGCTGCGATTTATTCGACGCTAAACGGCCGGGCGTTGTACAAAAGCAGCCGGGTCACCCGGGACAGGGAAGCGAGGAGTATGGGGAATAAGGGGATTACAGGATTACAGGATTACAGGGTTACGGGCAGAGGCCGGGTAATCGTGCGCTGAAGGAGCATCATCCCCGTAACCCCGCGGGTGATACCTGATTACTGAAGTTACACAGATGACTCAAGGTGAATTCCCTTTTCTTCTCTCTGCGTGCCTTTTCTCTGCGGCTCTGCGGCTCGAGCGAGGCTTTGCGAGCGGGCGTGTTGAACAGCTGGAGATATATTCGTACCAGGGTGAATATGTGTAACGTGTTTTGCACGCCCGGCCCGGAAGCCGGGCCTCGAGCCGCAGAGCCGCAAAGGAAGAAACGCAGAGAAGAGTCAAAAGAGCTTTTCGGTAGAGTGCGTAATTTCAGCCGCTTCGTTACAAAAGAAAATGCCCCGGCGATCGAACCACGATCGCCGGGGCATTTTCTTTTTACGGGGGGGATTGCTCAGCTTACAATGGAGGCCAGGGCGTACCTGACACCGTTACCGGGGTTGTCGGCGGGAAGCATTTCCCGGGATTGGGGCCGGGAAAGATGCATGGCTTCCTGCACTGCGTCATCTGCATTGAGTCTGAATCCGGTCAAGGATGCCTTCAGCTGTTCGGCCTCCTGAAAGAGCTGTCCGGCCAGGTCCACGGTCTGCTCGGCATGGGCCGCGGTTTTCTGGGTGACCTGGTCGATCTGCCCCAGGGCCAGGTTGATCTGGCTGATGCCCTGGCTCTGGTACCGGGAGGCCTCAGCGATTTCGCCGATCAGGGTGGCTGTTTTGGAGGAAAACCGGTCGATCTTTTCCAGGGCCTGTTCGGTGCGAGTGGCCATGGTCATGCCGTTTTCGATTTTTTTCCCGGTACTGGCGACCAGGTCCGCGGTCTGATGCGCAGCCTGAGCACTTCGACCGGCCAGGTTGCGGACCTCTTCGGCCACCACCGCAAATCCTTTGCCGTGATGCCCGGCCCGAGCCGCCTCAACAGCCGCGTTCAAGGCCAGCAGGTTGGTCTGGAAGGCGATTTCATCGATGACCGCGGT
>JAWLGC010000025.1:0-29456 GCA_041685265.1 Desulfomicrobiaceae bacterium
TCCCGATCACCGGGAAGTTATTGGGGATTCGGTCTGTTTTGCAGGTCGACAGTTGAACAACAGGAGGTTTGTTGTGAAAAAGCTCACTTTGATGTGTCTCAATCCAGGCTCAGGTCCTGAATCTGCTTATGGAGGCTCAGGAAAAACGGGGGCTGACCTACATGTTCATCACCCACGATCTTTCCGTGGTGGAGCATATCAGCACCCGGGTGGCGGTTATGTACCTCGGCACCCTGTGTGAACTGGCCCGGACCGATGAACTGTACACATCCCCGCGCCATCCGTACACGCAGGCCCTGCTCAGCGCCATTCCCCGACTAGGAGAAACCGGGCTCAAGCACATCCGCCTCAAGGGCGAGGTGCCGACCCCTATCGACCTGCCATCGGGATGCGTATTTCACGGCCGTTGCGTGTATGGCAATGAACGGTGCAGGCGGGAGATTCCAAATCTGCACACCCTTGAAAACGGAACCAGAGTAGCCTGCCACGGTGTGGAGGAAGGACGTATCTGAACCTTCTCCGAGACTCCCGTCGCAAAGGGCCCCGGTTCGAAAGTCGAACCGGGGCCCTTTGGCATTATCTCAAGACAAACGAACCGACTTCACCCCGCCTTCTTCATGGCCAGGGCCACCTTGTCGAGCAGCTCGGAAGGGTCCACGGACTTGACCACATAGTAGTCCGCGGCAATGGATTTGAAGTCGTGCTGAAAACTGTCGTATGCCGTGCATAAAATGACCGGGATGTCGCAGTCCTTCCCTCGGATTTCCTGAAGCAGATCCAACCCGGATCTGTTCCCACCCAGCTTGATGTCCAGAATGACCACCTTCGGTTTTTCCTTTTCGAGCAGCGCTATAATGCTGTCGCTCCCGTCTGAAGTGGCCACGCTATACCCGAGGCTTTCCAGTTCTTCCTGATACAGCATCCGTATATGCAGTTCGTCGTCCACGACCAGAACCTTTTTTTCACTCATGCCTGCCTCCATATTCACGTTTCGGTTCCCTCCCCTCTATCCTGTTTTCAACCCATATTCAATTGTTGAGGCTAATCAGTTTTCCCGGTCTTTGTACGCGTTTCAGGAGCAGGCTTGCCATCCGGACCGAATCCGGATAGCTGCACCAGTTTCGTGTCCCGGCAAAGGGCACGTCCCAGGAACCGCTTGCCACCTATCGGAGAGAGCAATGATCACCGTACATACCGAGCCGGACGGCGCAACCGTGGAATTCGAAAAACTGAACACGGTCATGCAGCTCCTGAATCGAATGGGCCGCAAATCGACCCGGGTGCTGGTCATTCGCGACGGGGAACTGCTTACCGTTGACTGTCGTATACGGCCCCACG
Organism: Desulfomicrobiaceae bacterium; assembly: GCA_041685265.1. Taxonomy (GTDB): domain Bacteria; phylum Desulfobacterota; class Desulfovibrionia; order Desulfovibrionales; family Desulfomicrobiaceae; genus JAWLGC01. The sequence continues at coordinate 1,339 of JAWLGC010000025.1, forward strand.
ACACCATTACCATCCGCGACGTCATATCAAGAGGTTGAAGCCATGAAATGCAAACGCTGCAAAGCCCCGGCCGTAGTTGCCCTGCCCAGCCATCACACTGCCTTCTGCCCCGAATGTTATCTGATCTTTGCCCGCCGGCAGGTGGAAAAGGCGATCAAGGAGCAGGCCATGTTCACCCGGGAAGACAGGATCCTCATTGCCATCAGCGGCGGTAAGGACTCCCTGGCCCTGACCTGGCAGCTGCTCCAACTCGGATACGATGTCAGCGGGCTGCATATCGATCTCGGTATCGGGGAGTCGTCCGTCAAGGCCCGGGAAATCACGGAAAAATTCTGCACCACGTTTTCCGTCGACCTTCATGTCCTGGATATGACCGCCCAGGGGTTGGGCATCCCTGAAGTAAAGAAACGGACCAAGCGTCCCATCTGTTCGATCTGTGGGCAGATCAAGCGGCACCACTTCAACAAATTCGCCCTGGAAAACGGGTTCACGGTACTGGCCACGGGACACAATCTGGATGATGAAACCGCTCGCCTGTTTTCCAACGTGTTTCGCTGGGATACTGCCTATCTCGGGGATCAGGGACCGATCCTTCCAGCTGAAAAAGGATTCGCGCGCAAGGTCAAGCCGTTGTACCGGATGTCCGAGTTCGAAACCGCCAACCTCTGTTTTCTGGCCGGTATCGAATACGGATACCACCCGTGTCCGTATAGTACCGGAGCGAGCTTTACTGTGTACAAACAGTTGCTCCTGGACCTCGAAGAAAAACAGCCGGGACGCAAACTCAGCTATTATGAAGGATTCCTGAAAAGGGGACGACCCGCTTTTTCCTCTCTTGAAGAAGAGCAGGGAGATCCCGTGCTGCCCTGCGAGCGCTGCGGGTATCCCACCTCCACCACTGTCTGCGGTGTTTGTCGCCTCAGGGAGGTTATGTCGGCATAACGATATTGTCGATGGATTCCGGTTGAAATTATCGAATTGACAAACCCTACCGTGGTACTTATCAATTCGGCTCTTGAAAACTCCAGGAGGAAAACATGTTCGAACTTACCAAGGCAGCCAAGGAACAGCTTGATCTGCACTTTGCCAATCAGGACGTATCCCCGATCCGGGTATACATGGCCGCCGGTTGAGGCGGGCCGCGCCTGGCACTTGCTCTGGATGAGCAAAAAGATAACGATTCAGTCAACGATGTCGAAGGATTCACCTTCCTTGTCGAACAGGGCTTGATGAAGGAAGCCGCTCCGATCAAGGTGGACTTTCATCCCCACACAGGCTTCAACGTGCTCTCGAGCATCCAGCCCGCCTCCGACGGGTGCAGCTCCTGTTCTTCCTGCGGCTGAGGCCGGATTACGCACGGGCACAAAAAAAGCACATCCATTCAGGATGTGCTTTTTTTGTACGAAATCCCGACAAGGATTTATTTCCATTCATGAGCAAAATGTTCCGGCCCGATCAGGGCGTATCCCTGATCCTCCAACCCCTTTTTGACCTCGTCGACATTTTCCGCCGTGATGCGGAACACCATCATCCGGTTATCGTTTCTGAAGAAGGTGGACATGGAGACGATATTCCCTCCCATGTCGGAAACGATTCCGGTCACATCGGCCATGACCCCGTTTCGGTCTCGGACCTCGATGGCCACACGCTCACCTCCGAGAGCCAGCCCCATTTCCTCCACAAGTACGGAGAGCATTGCGGTTCTGTTCACATAGCCGGCAAGCCTGCCCCTCTCGTCAACCACGGGAAGCCCGGACAGCCCTTCCCGGTGCATTATTTCAGCGGCAATCTCGATCTCGGTTTCCGGACGTACCGTAGGAACGTCCTTTTTGATCAGATCTCCAACCGTCAAAGCGCCCAGCACGTAATTCAATTCGTGCCGGCTCAGGGTGGTCGCTGAAGAGGGCAGCGCGGACCGTACATCTTCTTTGCGCACATACCCGAGAAGATTTTCCCGGTTCAGGACGAGCAGCAGCCAGACCTGATTTTCTTCCATGATCCTGTCCGCCTCAACGACCAGCGTGGTCGGCGAGATGGTCGGAATATCCTTGATCATCTGTAATCCTACGTACATCAGTCATCACTCCTTGCCGGCATAAAATTGTGTTGGAATGTGTTTTTTGAGCCGTCCGCCCCCGGGGCCGACAGCCCCCTCCGTGGCGACCGTATCCTGTTTGATCTTGACCTTGAAGAGAGGATGGTTCAATGAGGATCCAGCTGCCTGCACGTTTTGTGCCCGATGACAAAAAAAAGAAGGGAGAGCAAGCTCTTCCTTCGATTGCCAATGATATATACATGCCCTCTTCTCGCCCCAACTGCCCTTTTCGTAATTCCCGAATTTCTGTCGGGGTGGTACTGGTTCTGCTTCTGACCTGGAGCGTTGCCGGTGCCGGAGGCCCGATTCGTCTTTTTTTTGAAAAGTCATTGCCCGGGACTTCCCTGCCGACCCGGAAACATACGGTTCAAAAGGGGGAATGGCTTTACAGGATTCTCAAGGATCGCGGCCTATCCGGATCAGACATATCCACCATCCTCCCTCTGCTGAAACGTCTCAATCCGGAGATCACGGATTTTGACCATCTCCGCCCCGGACAGCGTCTGATCCTGCCGACCCTCGGCGGTCCTGTTCCTCCTGTGCCCCTGCAACAGCTTGACTCCCTTCAGGAGCAGGCCCGGACAGACTCGCCGCCCAGGGGGGAGAAGGAATACGTGGTGCGTCCCGGAGACACGCTGGGGAAAATTCTGCAGCGGATCTCCGGCCTGTCCCCGTCCCGGGTTTACTCCGAGGGGGTGAGCCGGGTCCGGGACCTGAATCCGGAACTTACAGATATCGACCGGCTGTATCCAGGCCAGAAAATCCGGATACCGACACGTATTAAACCGGACCACTCCGATGAATCAGAAACCAAAAGTGAGCGCTCCACTCCCCTTTCTCCTGCCCGGCGAAAGCGCTTTTCCCTGGCCATGCTCAAGCGAGCCGGGTTCACTTTCACCCCCGGAACCAGCGTTCTCTTCCCTGCTCCGGACGGTGGGTGGGTGCCCATCAATCTGACCGAAACGCCTGTTTCCACGACTCCGTGGGGAGCGACCATCGCCTTTATCCCGGGCCGGGAGCACGAGATACAGATGGAGACGAGCTCTTCCCTTCCCCGGATTCCCGTCGGGGACTGGGCTCCTGAAACCGTACTCCGAAACCTGGCTTCGGCTTTTCCTGAACACGTCCTCCTCCCCCGGTCGGGGGCCCTACTCCGTACACGTCGATCGATTCGCACCACGCTCGAAGGTCCGAACATGTTTACGTTACATGCCGGCTCCCGGAACACGACGTACTGTTTCCTACCCGTGCATGACGGAGATGCGGGAATTTCCTCTCTTTTGAAATCCTACCTTGCGCAGGAAGACATTCTGATTTTTGAAGTCGCTCTGGGTCCATCCAACACTGTTGCCCTTTCCGATCCCGAGACCCTTTCCAGGGCTTCTCTGTACATGCCGCAAATACATGCCGCCCGAGCCGGACAGGAACTGGCGGACTTCTTCGGCTCTGATCCGTTGAGCGATGTCCTGCGCCGAACCACAGCGAAAGCGGGCCACGAGCTCCACGCCCTGATCGATGCCGGACTGCTCGCGTCCCAAAATGTCCATCTTTCCTGGAGCAACCAGGGGCTCTCCGTGTCCCTGACCATCCCGGCGCACGTCCTGACAGACCGGGGAACCAGGGTTGCTCTTCTTGACCAATCAATTGCCGATCGGTATCTGATGTCCCTCGTGGCCCTCAAGGGCTACCTGTGCTTTGAACTGGTCACCCCCTGAACAAACAAGGAGAGCCGACATGACCGTCCACGCCCGTTTTTACGGCCATGTGATTCGTATCACCCCGGACACAATTTCCCGGCTGCAAAGTCTTCTGTCGGAATTCGAGATTACCACTGACGAGTCGACCCTGGATTTTGCCTATGAGGGAGTATGTATCGATCCGGACCATTACATACAGGAAATAGCCACAATTATTCCGGTGTCAGCTGAAGCGCATCTCGACTTCATCGATCCTCTGGACTGGATCATAGAGCGGACCCTGATCAAAGCCGGGCAGATCGAAACCAAACGGTTTTCCCTTAATGACGTTATGGAACGATATAATATGGAATAACCTGATTTTTAAATATTTCTTGTCACCACGTTCAAAACCCATTAGCCCAGCCCCATCTGTTCACTTCATCAGGAGCTGTCCTCATGCACGAACTCTCGATAGCGGAAAGCCTGCTCAAGATCATCAACGAGGAGATGGAAAAGCACGGGGTCTCCAGGTTGATACGGGTCAAGATCGTCTGCGGGCAAATGTCGGCCATCGTCCCCGATGCCCTGGATATGGCCTTTGAGGTACTGACTGTCGGCACCCCCCAGGAAGGAGCGCATATCGAACTGGAAGAGCTCCCGGTACGGGTTCGGTGCCGGGAATGCGGACGTGAATTCTGCCCTTCCAGGGAAGAGATATACCTCATGCCCTGCCCGCACTGCGACACCGAACTCGGCCATACCATGCTTTCAGGCAAGGAGCTGTATATCGAACACATTGAGGCCGAATAAATTTTCAAGAGAAGTCTTCTTATTTCACTTAAGTTACGCACTCGGTAGATACCGGCCGCATAAGAGCCTGTCATTCCCGCGAACGCGGGAATCTCAGCGCCGGTGCCAACGCCCGGTATTGCCCACAAGTTTGAGATTCCCGTTTTCACGGGAATGACTGCTGGAAAATTCAGACGTTGCGCTAAAGAACACCAGTCAGGGTGAGCTGCGTAACTTCAGTTATTTCAGGCTAAAACGGGTGAACGGTGCTGTTCACCATGAGATTGAGTCTTTTTTCAGAGGGAGAAACCAATGGAAATACCTGTTGTCCGCAATATTCTCGAAGCCAACGACAAGGTTGCTGAAGAGCTCCGGACCATGTTTGCAGAGAAAAAGATCCTGGTCCTGAACATGATGAGCTCTCCTGGTGCCGGGAAGACCGCCCTTCTGGAGCGGACGCTGACCGACCTCAAAGAAGAGTTTTCCATGTCCGTTATCGAAGGAGATTGCCAGACCAGCAACGATGCCGAACGGGTGGCTGCCACCGGTGTTCAGGCGCTGCAGATCAATACCGAGGGCGGGTGCCATCTGGACAGTTCCATGATCCGGGAGGCGTGTTCGCGCATGGACCTGTGCGGAACCGATATTCTGTTCGTGGAAAATGTGGGCAATCTGGTCTGCCCGGCCGAATTCAGCGTGGGAGAGGACCACAAGATCACTATCCTGAGCGTGGCCGAAGGGGATGACAAGCCGGAGAAATACCCCCTCATCTTTTCCGAATCCTCGGTGATGCTCCTGAACAAGGTCGATCTGCTGCCGTATGTCAACTTCAGCCTGGAACGTGCCACCAATTTTGCCCTGTCCCTGAACAGCGACATCACGGTACTTCCCGTGTCTGCTACGAATTCCGAGGGGATCGAGGCTTGGTACGGCTGGCTTCGAAGCCAGGTGCAGACCAAAAAAGGGCGGAAATGAACCTTCCTTCGAATCTCCCCTGCGAAGCGATTCTGAACAGCATTGCCGACGGGGTGTTCACCGTTGATCTGGACTGGAACATCACCTTTTTCAACGCCTCTGCCGCGGCCATCACCGGTATTGCCAGGGAGGAGGCCGTGGGCAGGAAGTGCTGGGAGGTGTTCCGGTCCAGTCTGTGCGACGGGGCATGTGCCCTGCGTTCGTGTATGGCCGACAACTGTTCCATCGCCAACAAGTCGATCTTTATTGTTCGTCCCGACGGGAACAAGCTGCCCGTCAGCATCAGCGGCGCCCCGCTTCACGATCCCCAGGGCAGGATCATCGGAGGGGTGGAAACGTTTCGCGACCTGAGTGATATTCACATCATGCGTCAGGAGATGGAAAAGCAGTATTCCTTCGAAGATATTGTCGGTAAAAGCCGGGCCCTGGACAAGGTCTTCGCCATCCTCCCGCAGATAGCCAGAAGTCCATCCACTGTCCTGCTGCAGGGGGAGTCCGGTACCGGCAAGGAACTGTTTGCCCGGGCCATCCATACGCTGAGTCCGCGCAAGGATGGCCCCATGGTCACCGTCAATTGCGGCGCCCTGCCGGAAAATCTTCTGGAGTCCGAACTATTTGGGTACAAGGCCGGGGCTTTTACCGACGCCCGAAAAGACAAGCCGGGGCGGTTTGAACTGGCCCGGGGCGGGACCATTTTTCTGGACGAAATCGGCGACATGCCCCAGTCCCTGCAGGTCAAACTGCTGCGTGTGCTTCAGGAGAAGGTGTTCGAACCCCTTGGAGGGGTCGAACCTGTCTCCGCCGATGTACGCATTGTGGCCGCCACTAACAGGGACCTGGAGCAGATGGTCGCTCGGGGCGCGTTCCGCGAAGACCTGTATTACCGCCTGAACGTGGTCCAGCTCAGGCTTCCGCCCCTGCGGGAACGGACCGAGGACATCCCTCTGCTGGTCAACCATTTTGTCAGACGGCTGAGCGTGATCCAGTCCAAGGATATCGAAGGGGTTTCCGAAGACGTCCTGACCATCCTCATGCGTCATCACTATCCCGGCAATATCCGCGAACTTGAAAACATCCTGGAATTTTCCTTTATTCTCTGCCCGCAGGGATTCATCCAGGTCGAACATCTGCCCGAGAACCTCCATCCGTCCCCTGAACACCCCGCCCCACAATCCTCTCCTCTGTCCCTGGACCAGATCAAATGCAATGCGGTTCACGACGCCCTGAAGCGGAACAACGGACGAAAAATGGCTGCAAGCCGTGAACTCGGTATCTCCAAGGACACCCTGCGCAGAATGCTCCATCGCTGCCCCGACGTGGGCGCAAAATAAGCCTATCCTTTATAAGAAAAGACGCTAAATACGCCTTTTCTTCCTCTCAGTCTTCTTCTTTTTTTATCCAATATACTGTTTTGTTTGTGTTATCAAAAATCGGCATGATAATAGCTTACTCACTGGGCAAGGTTCAATATTCAACGAATCAACGTCATTCCCGGAAACCGGAACAGTGGAAACTCGGTCATGCTCATAGCGCTCGCCACATACGAAGACAGACTTGCAGCACTTTTTGAAAATGCCTGCGAACTCCGTCTGTTCATCCGGGAAAACGATAAAATTTACCCTGCGGGTCGTCACTCCCTCCCGTACAGTGATCCTTGTGCAAGGATCTCTGCTTTGACTTCCTGCGGGGTAACTCTTCTCATCTGTGGAGGTCTCACCGGATGCTCACGACGACTGCTTATCAGGTCCGGAATCGAGATCATTCCCTGGATCGGAGGTGAGGTCGAGACAGTACTGCATGCCTGGGCCGCTGACCGGCTCGGTGCTCTGGTACTTCCCGGCTGCCACAACTCCGGAAGATGCTGCGGCAGCCGGTCGCTTCAGTCGGGGAGCGGATGCAGACAGCAGCACCGAGGTCACAACACATCAAACAAACAGGGGGTTTCATGAAAATAGCCATCAGCGCGGAAAACGGGTCTTTGGACAGTCGGGTCGATCCCCGTTTTGGACGGGCCGCAGGTTTTTTGATCTATGATCTGGATACCGATTCCAACGAATATGTATCGAATACCCAGAATCTGACCCTGGCTCAGGGGGCGGGAATCCAGACCGCCCAGAATGTGGCCGCAACAGGGGCGCAGGCCGTGATTACCGGCCACGTCGGACCCAAGGCGTTCGCTGCCCTGAACAAGGGGAAAGTCGACATCTATCTCGGGGAGAATATGACTGTTGCTGAGTCCATTCAGGCATTTCGGGACAATCGACTGACCAGAGCGGACGGGGCCACCAAACCCGGTCATTGGTAGGTTGGTCGGAAAACCGGCGCATAACGCGCCAAGGAGGCAGCCATGCCAGGATTTGACGGTTCAGGACCAACAGGCAAAGGCCCCATGACCGGACGTGCAATGGGACGTTGTGCAGCAGGTGCAGGACGCGGACTCGGAGGAGGCCGGGGGCTTGGCGGAGGTCGTCGGGCCGGCGCGGGATTCAGCCGTTCGGGCTGGGATTCTCTGCCCACCCAGGTTACCGAAGAAGAGACGCACAGCGAAATCATGCTCAAGCGGATTCAGGAGCTCGAAGAAGAGGTCAAGGCCCTGCGTAAAGCAAAGGGTGCTGAATAGCCTCTTCCGGTAATGTGTGATCCGGACGGAGATTGTGATCCCCGCCCGGATTATACATTGATTTTCAAGGAGTTCACGATGCAAAATGAAAATAACACCCCGGGCCGTGATACGGAAAATTTTAAGACGAATGCTTCCGGGGGAACCAGGCTTCCGGGGTCGACCTGTGTCTGTCCCCGGTGTGGGGCCGTTCATCCCCATACCCCCAACGTTCCCTGCGTGGACAGTACGTGCCCGACATGCGGCAGCCCCATGTGCAGGAAGTATTAGGAGAAGTGATGCGAATAGCCATTGCCAGCGGAAAGGGTGGGACCGGGAAAACCACGATAACGGTCAACCTTGCCGCCTATCTGCAGAAACTCGGAAAGAAGGTCTCCATAGTCGATTGTGATGTGGAGGAACCCAATTCTCATTTTTTTCTCACCCCGGGTTGGGACACGCCGATCACCGAATACGTCCCGGTACCCAGGGTGAATCAGGACGTATGCCTCGGCCAGGAGTGCCGCAAATGTGTCACGGCCTGCAGGTTCAAAGCTCTGATTTGGATGGCCGATGAGGTCATGGTCTTTCCGGAGCTCTGCCATAGTTGCGGCCTGTGCTCCCTGGTCTGCCCCGTCAATGCCGTGGGAGACGACAAGAGGGAGATCGGGCAGTTTCGACACGGAAAAGTCCGCGGAATAGATTTTTACGGAGGGTTGCTGCGCATCGGCGAAGCCATGGCCCCTCCGCTTATCGGTCGGGTCAAGGAAGAGGCAGACAAGGTTGTACACGATGTGCAGCTTATTGATGCCCCGCCGGGTGCCTCCTGTCCGGTCATCGGCGCCCTCCAGGGCGCGGACAAAGTCATTCTGGTAACCGAACCCACCCCTTTTGGACTGCACGATTTGAAACTGGCGGTCGGTCTGGTCCGGAAACTCAAATATCCCTTCGGTGTGGTCATCAATCGAGCCGGAATGGGAGATGAGCGGGTGGAGCGCTACCTGGAAGAGGAAGGGATCCCGCTGCTTGCATCTTTTCCTCACAGCATCGAAGGGGCCACGGCCTACTCCAGAGGCGATCTGCTTATTGATGCCCTGCCCGGGTTTACGGACGAATATTCCCGACTCTGGGAGGCTCTTTCCACACTTCAAACCGGCGGAGTTCGCTCATGAAGGAAGTTGTCGTCATCAGCGGGAAAGGGGGCACCGGAAAAACCAGTGTCGTATCCGCCCTGGCAGGCCTCGGCCCGGACAAGGTTCTGGCCGATTGCGATGTGGATGCCGCGGACCTGCACCTTATTCTGGAGCCGTCCATTCGGGAAACGCATGAGTTCTGGAGCGGGGAGATGGCCTCCATTGATCCGGATCTGTGCGTGGAGTGCGGGGAGTGTCTGACCCATTGTCATTTCGGTGCCATCAGCGACACGTTTCAGGTTATTCCGGAACATTGCGAGGGGTGTGGTGTTTGTGCACATGTCTGTCCGGCAGGGGCCGCAATCATGACTCCACGTATGTGCGGGCACTGGTTTCACTCAGACACACGATTTGGGCCTATGATCCACGCCGAATTGGGGATCGGGGAGGAAAACTCGGGTAAACTGGTCACCACCGTACGCCAGGCATCCCATAATCTGGCGGAAAAACTCGGACGAAACCTGGTTCTGGTGGACGGATCCCCCGGTATCGGGTGCCCGGTGATCGCCTCGTTGACCAATGCGGATGTGGCCATCATTGTTGCCGAACCGACCATGTCCGCAGTGCATGATATGCAGCGGGTGTACGAATTGACCCATCATTTCGGGGTCAAAACGCTGACCGTGATCAACAAGGCCAACATCAACCCCACTCTGGTCATGGAGATCAATGAATACTGCAGAAACAAGGACATTCCGGTCATAGGCACACTTCCCTATGACACCGCCTTTACCGAGGCCCAGATAAAAGGAAAGACCATCTGTGAACACGATCCCGAGGGGACCGGAAAGCTTTTGACTGAAATGTGGAACAAACTGGAAAAATATCTTTAAATTCAGTCATATTCCAGATTTGAAGAAGACAACAGTATCTACGGGAGGAAACAACATGTCTGAACATTGCAGCTCCTGTTCCGGCGCCGAAGGGTGTCAGGGCAAAGAGCAGGAAGACAAACTGGCCAAGAAAATGGGGCGCATCAAAAACAAGCTCGTGGTCATGTCCGGCAAGGGAGGCGTGGGGAAGAGCACCGTGGCCACCAATGTGGCCGTGGGTCTCTCCCTGGCCGGCTTCAGGGTCGGACTTCTGGATGTGGACGTGCATGGTCCGAGCATCCCAAGGCTGCTCAGCCTGAGCGAAGCACGGCCGCACATCGAAAAGGATTACCTGGAGCCGGTGCAGTGGAGCAAAAATCTGTGGGTAATGTCCCTTGGATTCATGCTACCTAGCAAAAATGAGGCCGTCATCTGGCGGGGGCCGGTCAAGATGGGACTGATCAAGCAGTTCCTGGAAGACGTGGCCTGGGGTGATCTCGACTATCTCATCGTGGACTGCCCTCCTGGCACCGGAGATGAACCTTTATCCACCATGCAGCTTATCGGTCCCCAGGCAGCGGCTCTGATCGTGACCACCCCTCAGGGAGTTGCCATCGACGATGTTCGCCGTTCCGTGACCTTCTGCAGTGATCTGGGTAATCCGGTTCTCGGTATCGTGGAGAACATGAGCGGATTCATCTGCCCCAAATGCGGGGAAACCGTCGAGATTTTCAACTCCGGTGGCGGCGAGGCCCTGGCTTCGGAAATGGGGGTTCCCTTTCTGGGCAAGATCCCCATGGATCCGGAAGTGGTCCGCTCCGGAGATGAGGGCTTCGCCTACGTCAAGGTACACCATGAATCAGAGGCAGCCAAGGCCATCGGACGGATTATCAAACCGATCATCGCCCTGTCCGGAACGCTGCAGGACGGAACTGAGATCCCGTCCCTTAATACAGTTCAACCCGCTCCCACCATAGGAGAAAATGGTATTATGAAAATTGCCATCCCCGTCGCAGCAGGCCAGCTCTGCATGCATTTCGGCCACTGTGAAAACTTTGCCCTGGTCACCATTGACCCGGAAACCAAAACCATTCAACAAACGGAACTTCTCCCCCCGCCGCCGCATGAGCCCGGCGTGCTCCCCCGCTGGGTTGCCGACCAGGGCGCAAAACTGGTCATCGCCGGGGGCATGGGAGCAAGGGCTCAGAGTCTGTTCACCCAGGCCGGGGTCGACGTGCTTGTCGGAGCCCAGGCCGGAGCGCCTGAAGAAATCGTGGCCTCATACATGAATGGCTCCCTCCAGACCGGCGCCAATATCTGCGATCACTGATCGCATTACCTTAGTTCCATACCCGGGTCATCGACCCATAAGGGGTGTGATCGCATGCTATTTTCTCCTTCAATGCATGCCTTCACACCCCTTTCTTTTGATGCAGCCCGGTTTGACAAAACCGAGGTCCTGCCCGTACAGGAATGTAATTACTTTTCGAGGGCCTGCACAGGCTCCGGCATATTTAAACAATCAATCCCGGATATTCCATGCGTACTCCGAGATCATCCAGGCTCCGTTATTCAATGCCTCAAAAAAAACAAAAAACTTCCGCCCCGCTTCTGATTCTGACGGCATTGCTCTCCCTTGGACTCGGGCTCGCCGGTGGCATTGCCTACGTCAAGTTCCAAGACCCTTCCCAGGCTGCACAGCAGAGAGGGAGTCAAGGCGTCGACTCCCTGACGGACCCGGTAGAAAAACCTGCAGTGGAGGAGACCCTCTCCTGCGCGCCGGAGACGTCCGTTTCCAACTCCGGGAAAGACAAGCCATCCGCACCGCTTCCCAAAGTCGTCACCCTTAAAAAGACGATTCGTTCCGGTGATACCGCCTCTTCCATTCTTGAATGCTACCTGACTCCCTCCCAGATCCATGAACTGGGCCGGGCTGCCAGAGACGTCTACCCCCTGACTCGTCTCAAGGTGAACAATCCTTATACGTTGAGCGTGGAGGGAGAGCATCTCAGGCGCATGGAGTATGAAATCGACCGGAATGAAAAGCTGCGCATTACATGCACAGATAACGGATTTGAAGTTTCCCGGGCACCCATTGTCTACGATGTGGAGACCACGTTTGTTTCCGGGGCCATCACCTCCAACCTGTTCAATGCTGTCAACGATGCCGGAGAAACGCCCGGTTTTGCCATTACCCTGGCAGATATTTTTGCCTGGGACGTTGATTTCGTTCGGGATATTCGAGAAGGAGACCGGTTCAAGGCCATCGTCGAAAAGCGGTTCCGCAATGGAAAACCCGCGGGGTACGGTCGTATTCAGGCAGCGGAGTTCATCAATCAGGGACACAGGTACTCGGCATTCTATTTCGAGGGAAAGGATGGGCACGGGGCGTATTATGACGCTCAAGGAAACTCCATGCGCAAGGCATTTCTCAAGGCACCACTCCATTTTTCGAGAATCTCTTCGGGATACTCCATGAACAGAATGCACCCGATCCTGAAACGGCGCCGACCGCATCAGGGGATCGACTATGCCGCTCCCACCGGAACCCCGATCCGGACCGTGGCTGATGGGACGATTATTGCCAAACGGTATACCAAGGCTGCGGGGAAATATCTCAAACTCCGGCATCGTAACGGGTACGAAACCGTATATAATCATATGAATAACTACGCTAGGGGGATGCATAAAGGGAAAAAGGTCGTGCAGGGAGAGGTTATCGGGTATGTAGGCAGCACCGGGTATTCAACCGGGCCCCATCTGGATTTCCGCATGAAACGTCACGGGAAATACTTGAACCCCCTGACAGTCGAATCCCCTTCAGGCGAGCCGATACCGAAAACGGAGCTGCAGGCTTTTCAAACCCGAATCGCGCCTCTTGTCGCCGCATTGCAGGAAAACGAGCAGATCGATCCGGAGAAAAACGGAGTCTCTCTGGCCAGTGTTCAGCTCGATGCCGGGGGCTCTGCATACTGAGACCTTATTGTACGGAGCAGAAGTATGGCCCTGCACAGTTTCGAGAGCCGAACACAGGCGGCCTCCTTTGCCGCTTCTCTGATTTTTAAGGAAGCAGAACGGGCCGTTGCCGAGCGCGGCATCTGTCGTATCGCGCTTTCCGGCGGATCCACGCCCCAAACGATGTTTTCCGCGCTTTTTGAAATGCCCCTCCCCTGGGACAGGGTACACATCTTTCAGGTCGATGAGAGATGTGTCCCTCCGGACTCTCCGGACAGCAACTACTCTATGCTCAGACGAAGCCTGCAGGCTCCCGCACTCCTTGCCGACTGTCATATGCACCGGATCCATGGGGAGCTTTCCTCACCTGAACTGGCAGCGCAGCGCTATGAACTGGACATTGCAACGGCCTTTGATCTTGCATCCTTTCCGGCGGCATGGGACAGCGACGACTTTCTGTCTCCGCCCGTATTTGACTGTATTCATCTCGGTATGGGTGACGACGGCCATGTCGCTTCTCTGTTCCCGGATTCCCCCCACCTGCAGGAATCCCGCCGCTGGGTTCTTCCGGTCCCGGCACCCGAGCATGCCGTTCCGGGAGTGGCTCGGGTCAGCATGACCCTCCCTCTCCTTAACAGCGCCTCGACTCTGCTCATTCTTCTGGCCGGACAAAACAAAATGAAACGTATGAGCAGTCTCCCGGGGCATCCGGAACTTCCCGCCGCACAGCTTCGTTCCGGCCCGGGAGTTTTTTGGGTCGTTTCCCCCTGATTTTCTTACGAATCAAAAATCTTCAAGGCTGCCAGACAGATGGCATTCGAAGCCTGACTATGGGACATTTCGTATTCCTGTCCCTGGGCATCAATGAATCTGGCTGACCACATGGACTCATCCATTTTCGAAGGACAGAGATCCCTGAGGGAAAAGCTGTAGCCGTGCAATTGCAATTTGTCCGCCACTCTGAGAGCCTCGCTGATATCCTGCATATATGGCCGTGCCGTATCCTGCTCTCCCATGTGAACACTCAGCCGCTGATTGATTTCTTCACTCATTTTGAATCTCCATATCGCCACCTGCCACGTTTGACAGATCAGCGACTGTTTACGTATTAAAAATTTTGAACTCAATTCCAGGAAGGTTCCTCCCCCCATGTTCCATTCCGTTGAATACCGCTTCACACTTCCGACCGGAGAGACGCATACATTCTGTGTGGACCTTTGTGACATCGTTCGGGAACCATCGATTGACGAGCCGACACCTCCGGAGTGGACGACCCTCGCCTTTCACAAGTGTCCGGGCTGCCCGCTTTCTTCATCGGAGATCACCCACTGTCCTGCGGCGCAGGACATTCACCGCGTTGTCGACACATTTTCCTCAATCATGTCTCATACGGAAGCGGAAATCCAGGTCGTTACCCCGCAGCGGTCCTACCATAAATCCTGTGATGTTCAAACAGGTCTGGGCGCGTTGCTTGGACTGCTTATGGCCGGAAGCGGTTGCCCGGTTCTCTCGAAACTCAAGGCCATGGCCCACTTCCACCTTCCTTTTGCCTCCCTGGACGAAACCATCTTCCGAACGGTGGGCACCTACCTCATCCAGCAGTACCTTATCGCCCAGGATGGAGGCACTCCGGACTTTGAACTTAAACACCTCAAGGATCTCTATGCGGAGTTGGAGTCTCTGAACAACGCCATGGCTCAGAGGTTGCGTAATGCGGCCGAGTGTGATGCCTCTGTCAATGCCATTGTCGGTTTTTTCGGCGTCTCCTACCTGGTTCGGGATTCCATCGACGAGCAGCTTCAGTCATTTAAAGTCCTTTACGACTGCCCCTGAACCCATCCCCCCTTCCCTCCCCCAAAAAAGCAGCTTTCGCACGTCTCCTATCATATTCATTTGAAAAGTGAACGGCAGCACTTTTTCTATCGATCTTTTCGATACAGATCAGTACCCGCAATACGAAAAAACTATTTTACTTCTCAAAGGGCAGTCCATAATAGATTGAAATACTTTAATCAATCACGAAATCACCTTTCGGATGCATATGAAAACCCTCGACATCTTTGTCGCCTCGACGCTCTACCTGGCGATAAGAATCCTTCTCGGCCTTCTGTTCCTCATTGCCGGTGGAACAAAAATTATCGATCCACACACATTTGCCGCCACTATAGACGCGTTCGGAATGCTTCCGAGCGGACTCGCCTTCCCTTTGGCTCTGATTCTTCCCCCTCTGGAAATCCTTGCGGGAGTCGGCCTTATCCTTGACGTTCGTGGCAGTCTGGCCACCGTAACGGTCCTGCTTGTCGGTTTCATAATGGTGCTTGCCTATGCCATCTCACTGGGGCTCGATATCGACTGCGGGTGCTATGGTCCGGGTGATCCCGAAGCAGAAATTTTCAGTTCTCTCTGGACGTCGCTGTACCGGGACCTGGCCATGGCGGCTGGTTCCGTTTTTTTATACTGGTTCAGAATCTCCAGGTCCGTGCACCCCCGCAGGGTCAGGGAGATGCTTTCCGCTTTCACCACCACGCACAAGGAGTCGCAATGCATTCGTTGAAAAAACTCGCTCTGACCTGTACCACTCTGCTTCTCGTCCTGGCTGTGGTCTCTCCGGCCCAGGCCTTTTTCGGAAGCAAATTCGAGAAAGAGTTTGAAAAAGAAAAAGAAGCCGTTAAACTGGTGCGGGACGCAAGAGCCGGAGATTACGACGTCATTGCCACACAGGAACTCAAGGGATGGATCGAAGAAGGCAAAGACATGGTCATCGTGGATACCATGCCCTATGAGGCCAGCTACATGAAGGCCCACGTCCCCGGAGCCGAACAGTTTCTGTTCCCCATCCCGACCATGGAGGAGTGGGATTCCAAGGAGACGGCGGGTAAATCCCAGGCCGAATTCGAAGCCCTGCTCGGGAAGGACAAAAACAAAGTCATCGTCGTTTACTGCGGCTTCGTAAAATGTACCAGATCTCACAACGGAGCCCTGTGGGCCAAAAAAATGGGATACAAGAACGTCTTCAGATACCCCGGCGGAATTTATGGCTGGAAAGGTGCCGGTTATGATGCTGAAAAAGTAAAATAAGCAATTCCGATTCCCTTTGATATAAAAGCATCCTGAACAATTTAATTGTTCAGGATGCTTTTATTGTAACGAGTAACGCTGTTGGTCTCATCCCAGTTTTTCGGCGATCCAGGCGTACCGGGCAGGAATTTCAACCTGTTTTCCGTTCCCGTATTTCCTGAGCACCGTATTCAGCCACTCCCGTGAGGTCACGATTTCTTCGGCCTGAACAAACCGCCTTTCCTCCTCGACAACGATCCGATACCGGCAGACCATAATCTGCAACGGTTGCACCTCTCCTTTCAGCAGCACGGTCATCTCAATTTTTTTCTGCTTCGTGTCCAACCGAAACTCGATGCTTTTCCCGTATGGTTCCAGAATCTTATCCAGAAATAAGCGCATTCCCTGAGACACGGCCAGGTCCTTGCTCTGTTTCAATGTATCCTTCAGTCCGAACATCTTACTCCCCTGTCATCTGTTAAAGAGACCACTCACTGAAGTTGTGCCCCGGTGAGCTTTTTGGCCGGCTCTGGAATACCGGCAAAAAAGTTCACCTTTGAGGGGAGATCTGCGTGCTTTCAAGTTCGGATCAACTGACGGTTACGGGGTACCTCACATCAGTCATTCTTCCAGACTCTTCTTATGAAGCAGAGCCAGCAGCAGATACGTTTTTTCCTGTAGACGAAGACGGCCCCGTGTTGATTCCCAGCGATACACAGTGCTGGCGGACATCTCCACTTCCTGTGCGAATTCCAGAACTGTCAGACCGAGTTTGTCCCGCAACCGTCTGACCGAATTACCCGTCGGTCGAATTTTTGGAAGAGTCGCCCTGTCCGAGGTCTCTTTCTTCGGCGCAACGGCTTTTTCCGCCTTCTTCGACTGTGCGACAGCGTCCTTCTTCTTTTTTTCAGTAGGCTTTGTTGACTCGGTTTTTCGGCGTGATCTTTTAGGGGAGGTTTTCTTTATTTCCTTTTTCCCTGTAGCCGGTGCAGGTTCGATATTCTCCTCAGCCTCATCGAAATCAACCCCAAAAATATCCCCCAGCGCATCGGTGGCCAGCGTATGCACCCCGGCCGTTTCCCCGGCTTCGGGTAGAACCGGATCCAGGGAGATCAGTTCTCCCGGGTCCACTCCGCGCAGGGTGAACAGCAACTCCGGGTCAGCATCGAGACGGTGTCCCACTCCGTAGAGTACGGCGGCCACGTGCTTGCACATAATGGCCCAATCGGGACAATCGCAGTCCAGGTCGATCTCGTCCGGCAAGGGAAACAGCCCCGCTTTTTGGTCGGTGACAACCTTCATCACCTCATCGGAAAATTTTCCCTGGACCAGCTCCAGCATGGTCCCGATTTTTCCCGTGCAGTTGGACTTGATGGAGTTCCAGGTTGCAGGAGCAAGCTTTTTGATGCCGATGCCGATATTGTACAGCTCCGACCCACTGACGATGGCTTCAATGTGTCCTGGTTGAATATCCAGATGGCACACCGAACCGTTGCGGGCATAGGTCCGTCCGCGTGGAAGGCGATTTTCGAAATCGGAAAAGGACTCCAGGTGGTCGCACCACCCTTTCCCCCAGAAACTTCGGGCAATGGTTCGCCCCTGAATTTCCACCGGGAAAATCTTCATGCCGGACCCGGCCAGCTTTTTCATTTCCCGGGCCGCCTGCGCCCGACGCCGGGCAACAGGCACATATGGTTTCCAATAGGACATCCCGATCTCCTATACCCTGGCCCGAGTCACATCCAGACGGACCAACTCGAGAAGTTCATCATCGGACAGTTCTGTCAGCTTCATTTCTCCGGCTCCTGTCATGACGGCATCCGCCAAACGCTGCTTGTCTCGTATCAATGCGTCTATCCGTTCCTCGATGCTTCCTGCGGTCACAAATTTATGTACCAGCACGTTCTTTTTCTGACCGATACGAAACGCCCGGTCCGTGGCCTGATTTTCCACTGCCGGGTTCCACCACCGATCGAAATGAATGACATGAGATGCCGCAGTCAGGTTGAGCCCGGTTCCCCCAGCCTTGAGAGAAAGAATAAAAAACGGAGGGCCGCACTCTTTCTGAAAATCATCCACCAGTTTGTTGCGCTCTTTGATGGAGGTTCCTCCGTGAAGAACAGTTCCCTCCCGACCGAAAATCGTGGCCAGATGCTCGGCTAGGGGGGGGATGATCTCCCGAAACTGGGTGAATATAAGCACCTTCTCCTGTCGCTGGGCAAGTTCCGAACAGATTTCCGTCAGGCGGGAAAATTTTCCGGCTGCCTGTGGCTTGAACTCCTGATCCCCGGTCAACTGACTCGGATGATTGCAGACCTGCTTGAGGCGCAGCAGGGATTCGAGCACCACCCCTCTTCTGTTTTCGGCAGTAGCCTCGGAAAGACTTTTTTTCAGTCTGCGCACGACCTGTTCATACAATTTGATCTGAGCCGGAGTGAGGTGGCAGGTCTGACGCAATTCGGTCTTGTCCGGCAGATCTGCAATGACGGACTTGTCGGTTTTCAACCGACGCAGAATGTAGGGAGCGACCAGCTTGCGCAGCGGCGCATACTGATCCCGCTCCTGCAGCGCATTCACGAACTTCTTAAACACTGCGGCCGAACCAAGCAGGCCGGGATTGAGAAAATCAAACAGGGACCACAAGTCACCAAGCCTGTTTTCCACAGGGGTTCCGGTCAGACCGATCCGACTGCGGCCTGTAAGTCTGCGAACGGCACGGCTCTGTCCGGTTCCGGAATTCTTGATGGCCTGGGCCTCATCAAGAATGACAAGATCCCACTCGATATCAGCAAACTCCCTGCGCCTGGCAACCATGGCATAGGTGGTCACCAGCAGGTCGACCCCGTCGAGCCCGATTTTCGGATTGATCAGGATTTCCTCCATGTCCGAGCGGCTCATCTCCGAAGCGTGGAAAAACTTGAGGCGCAGCGTCGGTGCAAACCCGGCAGCCTCACTTTTCCAGTTTCCAAGCAGGGACGCCGGGACCACAAGAAGGGATGGACCGTGGGCCATGGCATTCCCCTTTCGACAGGTCACCAACGCCAGTACCTGAATAGTTTTTCCGAGCCCCATGTCATCGGCCAGACAAGCCCCCAGCCCCATGCCGGTCAACAGGTGCATCCAGGCCAACCCTTCTCGCTGGTACGGACGCAGAGTTCCCTTGAAATCCGTATCTGTTTCCACAGGGGCCAGCCCGGCCGGATCGCGCAGGCCCTCAAGCACCTTGCGAAGCTCCGCCCCGGCCCGAACCTGCGTCCATGCCCGCGCCTCTTCGCCCAGATCATCTTTGCCAAGCTGCAGAGACGCCCCAGCCAGAAGGCGCATTCCCTGTACAAAAGAGATGCCATCAGCACCGTATTCCCGCTCCAGCCTGTCCCAGTGCTCCACGGCCTGGCGTAGCCGGTCCCGGTTCACTTCCACCCACTGTCCTTTGAGCAGGACAAGCCCATCCTCTCCGGACAGAAGCTGCTCAAGCTCCTGCCGGGAAAGCGTCTCGTCACCCAATGCGGCATCAACCTTGAAGGAGAGCATGCCGTCAACCCCGAGAAGGGATTTCTTCCGGGTTTCAATATTCACGGAAACAGTGGGTTGAGGACGTTTTTTCCACCAGTCGGGGACACGCACCCAGAGCCCGCTTTCCTCCAGTTGCGGGACAGTTCTAAGAAAATCGTAGGCCTGCCGGGCAGTCCAGGCCTGAGGCTGATAAATCGCTTTGGATTCGATCATCTCCGAAACCCAGGCACAATTTTGAGCAGCTTGCTGAACCGGAGTGAGCAGCTTGACCAACGCGGTCCGATTCCGGGTGCCGGAATATTCCTCGAGAGCCTTGCGAAGCGGGAGATGGCGGGCCTTTCCCGAAGCTCCCAGCCCGGGAATATAGGTTGCCATGAACGCGAAGGGTCTTTCCGGATCGGCCTTGTTTTCCGCCAGATGAAAGCAGACCCGGCCGACCCGGTTCCATTTTGGTGCTCGCTGCTGCAAAAAACAGGACAGCCCTTCGAATTCATCTACACGCTCGCGGACCCACGTATC
The DNA here is from genome assembly GCA_041685265.1 of Desulfomicrobiaceae bacterium. Lineage (GTDB taxonomy): Bacteria > Desulfobacterota > Desulfovibrionia > Desulfovibrionales > Desulfomicrobiaceae > JAWLGC01. Next base: position 21,525 of record JAWLGC010000025.1, read on the forward strand.
CAGAGCCGTATGGATGGAACGTAGTGCCTGGGGGCCGAGATATTCCCCGCCCGGCATGGGCGGCGCGGCCATTAATGTCTGCGCCGTCCACTCGTCCGATGGCGGCGGGACTGCAACGGGAGAAGGCTCTCCGTCAAGATGGCAAAGCTCCGTCAGATACCGTGCTGCCACATTCTTCCAGAATCCGAGCACGGGCGCACCGGTGCAGTCCGTATTATCGGCTGCAAGGTGAAACAGACCGGCCCGCCAGTCGGTTTGAAATATTTTGAAAAAAACATCGGTCAGTCTGTCGGGCTCTTCGAACACGGCCCCCAGGGTGTACGAGGGAGTCAGTGACAGAGATAGAGACGCATTGCTGGGTAATATAGACACGACTCACCCTTCTCCCCTGCCCCAAAACAGATTCCGGATCTCCCTCGATGGACGCCGGGTCATCAGGCTGATAATCACAAGAGCAGCCAGGGCGATTCCCAGGCTCGGAACGATGACATGCATTCCCATGAACCGTTTCACAACAGCGGCCATATACACGTAGGTTCCCACTCCGCAGATCATGGAAGCCAGCACCCCGGCTGCATTGGCCCGTTTCCAGTACAGCCCGAGGACCACGGGCCACAAGAATGCGGCCTGCAGTCCGCCGAAGGCAAACAGGTTCAGCCAGACAATGAGCTCCGGCGGGCGCAGGGCGGCCAGAAACACGATGGTTCCGATCAGGGCGGTGCAGGCAAAACTCGCCCGGTGCAGATTGCGTTCTTCGGTACGTGTATCGTCCGCCGGATGTCTGCGGATGTAGTTCAGGTACAGGTCTTTGATCAGGGTGGCGGAGGCCAGAATGAGCTGGGAGTCGATGGTGGACATGATGGCAGCCAGGGGACCGGCCAGAAAGACACCGGCCACCACGGGGTGAAGCACGGACAGGGTCAATGTGGGCATGATCTTGTCGCCCACGGTCAGATCCGGGACAAGAACTCTGCCGAAAACGCCGCACAGATGCATGCCGAGCATGAGTACACCAAGAACCACGGTGGACAAAATGATGGCCGTATGCATGGAGCGGGAGTCACGGTATCCGAAACAGCGCACGGCCGTATGCGGCAGCCCGATGACTCCGAAACAGACCAGGACCCAGAAGGAGAGAATAAATGGTTTGTTCAGAAAATCCTCGGGCCCGAACGGAGAAATCAGGGCCGGATCGATCTCCTGCAGTTTGCCGACCAGGGATTCTACGCCGCCCCCGACCTGAACCACCCCGACCAGCAGGGCCATGGTTCCAAGGACCATGACCACCCCCTGCACCGCGTCGGTCAGGGCCACGGCTCGAAAGCCGCCCAGGGTCGTGTACAAAATAACGCTCAGGGCGAAGATGATCAGTCCGGTATTGTAGGACAAGCCGGTCACTGTTTCGAATAGTCTGGCGCCGCCGATAAACTGGGCCACCATGGCTGCGGTAAAAAAGAGCACCAGGCTGACTGAGGCCAGAATGACCACCCACCGGTTGCGGTACCGGGCCCAGAGGATATCGTTGACGGTCACCGCGTTCACCCGGCGGGCGATGATGGCGTATTTCTTTCCGAGCACTCCCAGGGTCAGCCAGGCTGTGGGTACCTGGATCATGGCCAGCAGAACCCACCCGAGTCCCATCTTGTAGGCCACGCCCGGACCGCCGATAAAGCTGCTGGCGCTGGTATAGGTGGCAACCAGCGTCATGGCCAGGACGAACCCGCCCATTCCCCGACTGCCGATAAAATATTCTTCCAGAAAGTTCCCGGAGTGGGCCAGGACCCGGTTGGCGTATACGGCCATGCCGTAGACCGCGGCCAGATAGAGAAGCAAGGGGATCAGAACCGGAAAGTTGATCATTGGCCGGGCTCCCGCGGTTCCAGGTCATCCTGCAGAGTCCCGTCAAGGGGAATTTCCTTGAACAGAAATCGAACCATGGCCCAGCTTAAAAGAACAAAGAGCGGGACCGAGGCCACGCAGCTGAAAAAAAACCAGGTCGGAAATCCGGCAATAAACGTATACTGCTCAACCGGACCGGAGCCGAATCCATAGGCCGTCGCATACCACCACAGAAAATAAACTCCGGCCAGAACCAGACTCAGCAGTGCCTCCCGGTGCGCCTGGCGGAACCGGGGATCCTGCCTGATTTTCTCACTCCCATTCATGCACATCCTCCCGGCTGATGGAATACGTTTCTTCATAGGTTCTTTTCCGAGCCTTGGCTCCGGCCTCAAGAGGACCGACATGAACATCAACATAGTCGTAGACCCTGGGGCGCCTTGTGTCCTGCCCCGGACGGAGCACCCGGCCAAGGTACTGCAGCACCCGGCCGCTGAAGCGGACCGGTGTGGCAAAAAACAGGGAGGTGAACGCGTCGCAGTCAAACCCCTCCCCGATGAGCTGCCCCGTGGCCACCAGCACCCGGGCCTGATCCGTCTTTAATTTCCGGACCACTGCTTCCCGCTCTGGAAGACTGAGTTCTCCGGTAAGCAGTTCGGCTTCCACGCCGTACTCTCGGGCCAGCAGATCCCTGAGATGATGGCAGTGTCCCTTGCGATCGGAGAGCACCAGAGCCACGCCGGTACCGGACCGGACCTCCTCGGCCACGTCCCGGACAATACGCTGATTGCGTCCGGGATCATCCACCAGTTCGGCCAGCATGCGGGTGTACTCCTCGGACGGATCAAGGGTGGTCCGAAATTCCGTGGGCCGAAAAAAGATCTCAGGTCGCAGAATATGACCGGAATCGAGCAGGTCCTCCTTGTCCACCTGATGCAGCATGTCTCCGAGAAACCAGAAAATGAGCTGGGAGAGTCTGTCCCGTCGCCAGGGGGTGGCCGATAGACCAAGGGAGTATTTGCAGTCGAATTTTGTCACCGCTTCGGTGAAGGTCCGGCTCGGGGCGCGATGGCACTCATCGACCACGATATGTCCGATGTTCGGAGCGACCTCCTCGGCACATTTGTAAAGAGTCTGAACCGTGGCTACGGTGATCCTGTCACCCACGCTCATTTTTCCCCCGCCGATACGTCCGACGTCCCTGGCCGGGATTCCAAGAAAATGCTCAATCTGCTGTACCCATTGATTCATGAGTTCTTTTGTATGCACCACTACCAGGGCCGGTTGCCTGCGCCGGGCAATAAGGGCCAGACCGCATACGGTCTTTCCAGCCCCGGTGGGAGCACTCAGGGTCCCGAAATATTTGCTGCACATGGTCTGGACCGCGGTCTCCTGAAACGGCTTCAGTTCACCCTGAAAGGAAAAGTCAACCGGGTCCAGCTCTCGGCGTAGATCCTCGTAGGTGACCGGTTCGTCATGAACCTGACACAACCTTGCCAGATGATTGCCCCATCCACGGGGGACAAGCACGGTGCCGTCCTTACGTACGGTATAGAATTTAAGATGCTGCTCGACTTTGTAATTGGAGCGTCCCATCTTATTGTTGTCCACCCATTTGGGATTGAGCAGGGTGAGCCGCTTGCGGATCTCTGCAACCAAAACTTCGGGAACATCCTTGAGAATCAATCTGTGGGCAATGGTTACGTGCATGTTTTTCTCCGGTTACGCCTCGATTGTGTCCAGGGAGTCCTGCTTTCCGATAACCACCAGAGTGTCGCCTTCCTGGAGCGGTTCAAGAGGATCAGGCACAAACCGGAACTCCTTTTCTCCATTGCGACGCAGGGCCACGACCTGAATCTGGTGGGTGTTGGTCAAATTCAGATCAACCAGACTTCTTCCGTTCCATTTCTTCACGGCCAGCTCCTGCATAAGCACACCCTCTCCGAACGGAAGATAGTCGATCAGACCGGGCACGGACATTCTGGCTGCCAGTTCCTCTGCTGCAAACCGCTCCGGAAAGATGACATGGTCCACGCCGAGTCGCCTGAGAACCTTTTCATGATCTTCCGAGACCACCTTGACCCAGACCTCTTTGCATCCGAGTTCCTTAAGATGCAGAGAAATGAGAATGCTGGCCTCCATGGATTGCCCCACGCTGACCACTACCTGAGGCAGTTCGGCCATCCCGACCTGGCTCAAAGCGGTCATGTCCGTAGCGTCGGCCTCGAATACCTGGGTGAGCAGGTCTCCGGCCCGAGAAACTTTTGCAGAATCTGAGTCGATGCCGAGCACGCTATGCCCCTTTTGCATCAACGCTTCTCCGAGAAAATAGCCGAATTTTCCCAGCCCGATAATTCCGAATTCCTTTTTTTTCATGGCCTGAAACCTGCTTGAAGGATTGCGTGTTCCTACTATAGGGCCGGCGGTTGCCGGAATTAACCGATCAGGATTGACTTCTCGGGCCGGGCGAACCGTTCTCGAATCTGCCAGCTCTGGATTATGGACAGAAATACGATGGGCCCAAGTCTGCCCATAAACATGAGCAGGGTGATGATCGCCTTCCCTGCAGGGCTCAAATCAGGGGTCAGCCCGGTACTCAGGCCCACGGTCCCAAAGGCCGAAGCCGTTTCAAAAAGAATCTCTAGAAATCGTCCTCTGGCCAGGGCAGAAGGCACGTTGCCACCCTCGGTAAGGGATAGAATCATCGTCGCTCCGATCAGAATGAGAAAAGCGAACACAGACAGGGTCAAGGCCTTGTTCACCGTGGATTCGTCCAGTCCGTATCCGTTTACCACTACCTGCTTTCTGCCCTTGAGCTGACTGATTCCGAAGGCGGCTAAAACCCGAAATGTTGTGGTCTTGACGCCGCCGGCACAGGAACCGGGGGATCCGCCGATAACCATGAGCAGAATCATGATGAACAGGGAGACATTGGTCATGGTCCCGATATCCACGGTGTTGAATCCGGCCGTGCGACAGGTTACCGACTGAAACAACCCTTCCAGCAACGTTCCGAACACTCGCCCGTTCCCAGTCCCGGCGAAGTACTCCACAAGAAATAATGCGGCCCAGCCGGCCACCACCAGCCCCAGACTGGTACGTAGGACTATTCTGCTCTGCCAGCTGATTCTCCTGGATTGTGAGGATGTCAGATCTCCCGCCCGGCCGGACACCCCGGCCAACTCCAGCAGGGTATAGAACCCCAGGCCGCCGAGGGTGATCAGAACCATAAGGACACCGGTGACCGCAACATCATGTTTCCAGAACATGATGCTCGTCCCGTATAGGGAAAATCCGGCATTGCAAAATGCGGAAATGGAGTGGAACAGCGCTGAATACGGTTCGAACCCGACCGGATCACAAAAATAAAGCAGGCAGGCTCCGGAGCATTCCACGAACACACATACGGCAACGATCATCTTGAGAAATGAGCCCAAATGAAAGCGGGGGTCGTGCAGCAGGGACTGCCCTACGGCCAGGCGGTCCGTTACTGAAACTCGTTTTCGCCATAAGTAAAAGACCAGCGAGGTATACGTCATCACCCCAAGGCCGCCAAGTTGGATCAGGCAAAGGATCACGTTTTGCCCGAATCGGGAAAAAAAAGTGCCTGTATCGACCACGATCAACCCTGTCACACAGGTGGCCGAGGTTGCGGTGAACAAGGCGTCAATCCAGGAAAGCTCACCACCCGTAAGACTTATGGGCTGATGCAGCAATACGGTCCCTACCAGAATGGTAAGGCCAAAAAAATAGACCGGAAGAGCAAATGGTGAAAACCAAGATTTTTTGGACATCGAGACCCCCTTTTATCAAAACATCGAGGCCTGCAATGGTTTGATACATCACTCTTGTCCGGATTCGACAGCTGACCAGAATCGTTAAAGAGTCGGGTACATACTCAGCCTTTTTATTGATGGCAATGCCGCGAACGAAGGATATTTCATATATTTTTTTCAGGAGAAGAAAAACCCCCTATCGACTGATTCTGCCGGTAACTGGGGGAAGAAATGCTCCGGGTGCCCTCCTCTTTTTCGCTCATGGTTTTTGAAATATTTTAAAAGCTATACTGTCAAACGCTGTCCTGACTTGTTCATTCTGAGCGAGTCGCCGGATGGGGCCAGGCAGATTATACATAATTTTAGAAGCCTCTCTTTTTTTCTACAATATGGAAGGTCCGTTCAGGAAATTTTACTCATTTAGCCTTTGCATCAAACAAAAAAGTGCTTCCTGGACGGAAAAAACCGTTCAAGAAGCACTTTTTTTTCACAAAAAAATACCAAAACTCTATAAAATTGACGCAGCTACTCTGTCCGAAACATCCGGTTTCGGAAATTTTACTCAATACCAGATGATCAGGGTAAAACCGAAACTTATCCCGGAGCCAATCGTTTCATTGTGCAGGTCCCGGTCACTCCTTTGAATGGGTTCGCCTTTCTGAATTTTCGCCCCGGATTTTTTTCGCGCAGCTTCTCTCCCATTTTCTCAACGAACACCTTTGATCCAATCACCCCGGAATCAGTAAAGTATCGACAGCGGTACCGGAACAATTCCACGTCCCCAACCACATAATGCCTTCTTCCGGCCTGCCGAACAACTTCTTTATCCAGCGTTCCACCTTTCCCCGTGTCTACTGCCCCGGTTTCATAAACAAACTGTCGATATAAGCGACATCGTTCAGACGCATCCACTTCGAGATCCTCGTGCCCGAAATTCATGCTCAACCAGTTTCCCCGATTTCCAGACTGGATATGATATCCAAGAGAACACCATCGGTATTCTTCAGGTTTCTCCACAATACCTGCCCGAATCGGATTCAGATCTATATAGGCCAGACAATTGAGCAGAGCGTCGCCATCTTCCACTATAAGACTCTTAAAACGGTCGCCCCACAGGTAGCCGCGTCGGTTGCATCGCTTGTTATAGGCCTTGGAAAAAGACTCTTTGATCTCTTTGACAAACTCCGAGAGAGAGGACCACTTCTGCCTCAGATCAGAACTCTTCTCCGCAGGATAAAATGTTTCCTGTCCATATTTCTTCCGGTAACGGGCCTGTAGATCCCCATCCGAAACATGTTCGGCCGGAAACATGCGCACCAAAAGATGAAAATGATTATCCATGAGACAAAAGCCTAGAATTTCAGTGAAGTATATCTCGGAAAGTTTCTTGATTCTGCTCAGCAGATCTTCCTTGTCCCTTGCAGTGAAGGGCAAACCATCCAAGGCGGTCCGGGAAACGACATGGTAGACTGTTGGGATTTCCGGGACCAACAGACGGGGAAGCCGAGGCATAAAAATGCTCCTGGAGTCAAGGGTGATAACGAAAACATCTGCCGAATATACCAATCTGCCATAAAGTGCCAGGCAAAATGTCATAATACCAGGCAAAGTTTTATAAAGTGCCAGGCAAAGTTTTACCAGGCAAAGTTTTAAAACAACTCAACGCTTCAAAGCAGGCCTGATTTATCTCGGGCAAATTTGTATTCAGGTCAGCTGAAAACCGGACTGATCAGGTTCAGAGGCATAAGAAACGCACCCGGGTATGTGAATGCGGCCTGAGTAAAAAATCATCGACGACAAAGCTCGAAATTTTCAGGGCTGCTCAATCAAACGCTGCCGCCAGCAACGTCTTTGTATACTCTGTTTCTGGTGCCGCAAATATCTTTTCAACAGCCCCCTGCTCCACCACCCGGCCTTCACGCATGACCAAAACCTCCCGGCACAACGCTTTCACGATCTTCAAATCATGGGTAATGAACAGATAGGCCAGCCCGTATTTTTGTTGCAGATTCCTGAGCAACTCCACCACCTGAAACTGCACAGCCCGGTCCAGCGCCGAGGTGGGTTCGTCCATGACCACCAGTTCGGGGCGGAGCACAAGGGCCCGAGCAATGGCGATACGCTGGCGCTGCCCCCCGGAGAACTCATGGGGAAACCGGTGCCGGGTATCCGGGTCCAACCCCACATCCTCAAGCACCTGAATGATGCGTATCTCCTGGTTTTGCCTCGTATCCGGGTAGTGCAGCTCGAGCCCCTCACGAATAATTCCGTCCACTGTCATACGCGGACTGAGACTCCCGAACGGGTCCTGAAACAC
>JAWLGC010000026.1:0-29374 GCA_041685265.1 Desulfomicrobiaceae bacterium
CTCCCTCCCCTGGATCCCTGCGTTCGCAGGGATGACATTTTTAGCAACGTCCCTGGTCAAAGCTGTCATTCCAGCGAACGCTGGAATCCAGGGAAGGTGAGAGAAAGAATGAGTTATAAGGGTACGGTGAGGCTGGCCTGTGGGGTCAATATAAACTAAAAATGGTATTACCCCGTTTGTGCAATACGTGTCGACAAAAACGCCTTTAACTCGAGATATTTAAATATTTAAGAACAAAAAACACACGCTCAGAATCCGGCTAGGAACACAACGAACAATCCTTACGCACTTTTCCACAGACAGAGCCGAAAAACTGTGGAACAACAGAAAATATCTCTGCCGTATTTCACATTGAAACAGATAATTTCCTGAATAAAAACAACATGTAAAGAATTAAAAGAACATACGCACAACAACATTGTGAACATAAAAGCACCAGCTTCCTGTCGAACCCGGAAAAAAACAAAGAACAGACTAAGAAAAGCACAAAAATAGTAAATTATTTCAAGATTTACTTTTAAAAAGAACAAAAGAACACACCATAGTTCAGCAGAAAGGTACTGAAAAAAGCTCTCCCCACCCTGGCAACCTCATCTCTCCTGCCTCCTGCTCCTGAATATCAGGGAAGAGCAGAGTGTACGACGGCCACAAAAAAAGCCCCGGAAACTCCGGGGCTCGAGACGGGCCGAAACGGTGCTCAAAAGAAAGGGTCAATAAAAACTCTGCTGCCGATCCAGAGTCCTGTAGTTGATCGCCTCGGAAAGATGGGAGACATCGATCCTGTCCATCCCGGCCAGATCCGCGATAGTCCTGGCGATGCGCAGCACCCGGGTGAAGGCCCGGGCGGACATTCCCAGTCTGTTGACCGCACCTTCCAGAAAATCGTGTTCGGCATCGCTCAGGGGGCAGAATTCCTGCAGCCACTTCCCGGACAACTCACTGTTGCCGGAAAAGTGAAGATCGGCATAGCGACGGGCCTGGACAAGGCGGGCCTGCTCGATGCGACCGCGCATGGTGGCCGAATCCAGGGTGGCCCGGGTCTGCTTGAGTTCCTTGTAGGGAACGGCCGGGACCTCCACCTGCAGGTCGATGCGATCCAGAAGCGGTCCGGACAGCCGGGACCGGTACCGCTGGATCTGCTGCGGGGAGCACACGCAGGTATGCTGGACATCACCAAGGTATCCGCACGGGCAGGGGTTCAAGGCGGCCACCAGCATAAAATCGGCAGGATAGGACAGGGAGACGGCCGCTCTGGAGATAGTCACCCGGCCATCCTCCAGAGGCTGCCTGAGCACCTCCAGGACGTGCTTCTTGAATTCGGGAAGTTCGTCCAGGAACAGGACACCGCGATGGGCCAGAGACACCTCTCCGGGCCTGGGATAGTGTCCTCCGCCGATAAGCCCGGCATCGGAGATGGTGTGGTGGGGGGAGCGAAACGGACGGGTCACGATCAGGGCCTGGTCCGGGGAAAGGTGTCCGGCCACGCTGTAGACCTTGGTCACCTCCAGGGCTTCCTCGAACCCCAGAGGGGGGAGAACCGTGGGGATGCGTTTGGCAAGCATGGTCTTGCCGCTACCCGGCGGGCCGATAAACAGAAGGTTGTGCCCGCCGGATGCGGCAATCTCGATGGCCCGTTTGGCATACTCCTGCCCCTTGACCTCGCTGAAATCGATAAAATGGGCCTCCCGGTTGCTCCACAGCCCGTCCAGGTCACTCGCGGCGGGACTGAGAGCGATTTCCCGGCCCAGAAAACGGACCGCTTCCTGCAGAGATCCGATACCGTACACATCGAGTCCTTCCACGACCGCTGCCTCGGCCACATTGGCCTCGGGAACGATCAGGGCCCGGGCTCCATCATCACGAGCCTTGAGGGCCAGGGGCAGGACCCCGGTAATGGGCTTGAGATCACCGGAAAGGGAAAGTTCTCCGGCCAGGTACAGGCCGTCAAGGGGAGGTGCGGCCACGGATTCCGAGGCGCGAAGCAGGCCCAGGGCCAGGGGAAGATCGTATCCGGCCCCGTCCTTACGCATGTTGGCAGGGGCCAGATTGACGGTGATACGGGCGGGAGGGATCTTGAACCCGCTGTTCTTAAGCGCGCTCATGACCCGCTCCTTGCTTTCCCGAACCGCCCCCTCGGCGAGGCCGACCATGGTGAAGGACGGCATCCCCGAGCGGGCCAGGTCAACCTCCAGCTCGACTTTATAGGCATCGATTCCCAGTAACGCGGCCGTGGTGACCCTGCTTATCATGAATTACTCCACGGTTTGACCGATCCTGTTCCACCGGATGTTGGAAAACCCCTGCCAGGACCAGTACAGAATCCAGGCTCTGCCTTCGATCTTGTCCCGGTCCACGAATCCCCAGAACCTGGAGTCATAGGACTCGTCCCGATTGTCCCCCATAACGAAATACTGCCCCGGGGGCACCGTGACCGGCCCGAAATTATCCCGCCGGGGCACTATGGAGGAGTCGGTGTGCTGGACATAGGGTTCCTCCATCTCCACGCCGTTGCGAATGAGCTGCTTGTCCTGAATCCGAATGGTGTCCCCGGGCAGACCGATGATCCGCTTGATAAAGTCCTTGGAGGTATCCTCGGGAAATTCAAACACGACGATATCCTGGAACTCCGGATCGGAAAGAGGAAGAAACACCTTGTGCGTGAAAGGAACCTTGAGCCCGTAGGTGAACTTGTTCACCAGCAGGTGATCCCCGATCTGCAGTGTCTGGAGCATGGATCCCGAGGGGATCTTAAAAGCCTGAATCACAAAGGAGCGAATGAAAAAGGCCAGGATCAGGGCCACGAACAGGGCCTCGGCATATTCCTTGAGAACGGTCTGCCAGCGTGGATTCATATCTTTCATTCCTGTTATTGTTGTAAAAAACCGAAGAGATACACTCAGTCATCGGCTTTGAGCGCGGCCAGGAACGCCTCCTGGGGAATTTCCACGCTGCCCATCTTCTTCATGCGCCGCTTCCCTTCCTTCTGCTTTTCAAGGAGCTTGCGCTTGCGGGTGATATCGCCGCCGTAACACTTGGCGGTCACGTTCTTGCGCATGGGAGCGATGCGCTCCCGGGCGATGATCTTGCTCCCGATGGCCGCCTGGATGATGACCTCAAACATCTGACGATGGATAAGCCGCTTCAGCTTCAGGGCCAGAGCCCGGCCCCGGTACGGAGCGGTGCTGCGGTGCACGATCACGGACATGGCGTCCACGGGCTCGCTGTTGATGAGAATATCCAGTTTGACCAGATCCGCGGTACGATAGTCAATGACTTCGTAGTCCAGGGAGGCGAATCCCTTGGTCACGGATTTGAGCCGGTCGAAAAAGTCGAACACGATTTCGGAGAAGGGAAGCTCGTAGGTGATGACCACCCGGGAGGAGGTCAGATACCGCATATCCTTCTGGATGCCCCGCTTTTCCTCGCACAACTTAAGGGCATTGCCCACAAAATCGTTGGGGACATGGATCTCCATCCTCACGAAGGGCTCGTTGATGGAGGAGATCTTTTCCAGGGGAGGAAGCTTGCTCGGATTATCGATATTGAACACCACCCCGTCGTGCTGGTGCACCTCGTAGATCACTGAAGGAGCCGTGGCAATGAGTTTGGCCTGGAACTCCCGCTCCAGGCGCTCCTGAATGATCTCCATGTGCAGCAGGCCGAGAAAACCGCACCGGAACCCGAACCCCAGAGCCTGAGAGGTTTCAGGCTCATAGCTCAGGGCCGCATCGTTGAGCTGCAGCCGTTCCAGGGCGGATTTCAGGGTCTCGTACTCTGCCGGCTCTACCGGATAGAGTCCGCAAAAAACCATGGGCTTGACCGGTTTAAACCCGGGAAAGGGCTTGAGTGTCGGATTTTCGGCCCCGGTGATGGTATCCCCGACCTGGGCATCGCGCAGATCCTTGACAGAGGCACACATAAACCCGACCTCGCCGGGACCGAGTTCCCTGATCTCCTTGGGGTCCGGCGAAAAAACACCCAGCTTGGTCACATCGAACCGCTTCCCCGTGGAGCACATGGCGATCCGCTGCCCGACCCTGATCCGGCCTTCCAGGACCCGAAACAGAACCACGACCCCCTGGTAGGAGTCGTACCAGGAGTCGAAAATCAGCCCTTTGAGGGGGGCACCCGGATCACCCTGACTGGGAGGAATCTCGGCAATCAACGTTTCCAGGAGCTCCTCGACCCCCAGGCCGCTTTTGGCGCTGACCTTGAGAATGCCCGAACAATCCAGGCCGATGACCTCCTCGATCTCCTCGGCGATACGGTCCGGCTCCGCACTGGGCAGATCGATCTTGTTCAGGACCGGAATGACCTCGAGGTCGTTATCCAGGGCCAGATAGACATTGGCCAGGGTCTGGGCCTCCACTCCCTGGGTGGCGTCGACCACGAGCAGGGCCCCGTCGCATGCGGCCAGACTCCGGGAGACTTCATAGCTGAAGTCCACATGTCCCGGGGTGTCGATCAGATTCAGGATGTAATCCTTACCGTCCCGGGCCGTATAGGGAATCCGAACGGTCTGGGCCTTGATGGTGATGCCCCGCTCCCGTTCCAGATCCATCCGATCCAGGTACTGATCCTTTTTGTCCCGGTCTGCAATCAGGCCGGTTTTTTCCATGATTCTGTCGGCCAATGTGGACTTGCCGTGGTCAATGTGCGCAATGATACTGAAATTACGGATATGCTTCTGTTCAACCATACTCGTTTTTTTACCTTGTGTGAAAATGTCGGGCCGAATCGATTCCGGGCAGGAGGCGGCGGAACAACCATCCGCCGAGAAAAAACGACCGTCCATCCGGTACCGGTCGCCCCGGCTGACCAAAAAGGACATTCATATCGGGAAGGAGAAGACAACCAGTGACCCCGGAGGAGACGGAAAGGGTTCGGTCCAGGCCGAAGCAGCAGTCTTGATAGTTGATTTTACCCCTCCTGTCTAATACCGCCGCCCGCAAATTCCCGGTTGTCGGAACCATTCTTGCTTGAACGGACAGCTCCGGATACAGAGGCGGGAAAACCAGCACTTGAACGACCAGGCAGCCCATGAGCATACGGAAAGCACTTCTCCTGCATGAAGACCCGAAGATCAGACAGACCCTGCGGGACCACCTCCGACATTTCGAGGCCATCAGAATTCTCGGAGAAACTCCTTCGGCAGAGGAAGCCCGGGAACTGCTGCAGTACATACCCTACGACGTCCTCTTTCTCGGCACCAGGCTGGAAGACGGAATCGACGGCCTGGACTTTGCCGACGATCTGCACATGCTCGGCTCCTGCCCGGCCATCGTCTTTCTGGCCGGAGACGAAACCCAGGCCTACCCCGCCTTCGAGATGGGGGCCATCGACTATCTGATCTGTCCCCCGCCCAGGGAGCGCGTGGCCCGGACCGTGGACCGGATTCTGGCCCTGGCTCCCCAGTCCGCGGAATCGCGGGACAAGGTCGTCCCCGAGCCTCTGGACACGCAGGAGGCAGAGACCCTGCACCTCGACCTCGGAGAAGACGAAGAAGAACGCCTGATCCGGGCCCTGCGCCAGGCATGGGCCCTCTCCCGGGAGGCTCCGCTTGAAATTGAAAAACTGCCCGTGAACCACGACGGCCGCCACCTGCTCATCCCCTACACCCGGATCGTCTTCGTGGAGGCCTACGAGGACTACAGCTTCGTGCACACCGCCCAGGAACGGTACCTGACCTCCTACCGACTCAAGACCCTGGAGGACAGGCTGCAGCCCCACGGGTTCTTCCGGGTCCACCGCAAGTACCTGGTCAATCTGGACATGGTCACTGAAATCGCTTCGCTGCCCGGAAGCAACTTCATGCTTCGAACAGCGGGAAAAAAACGGATCGAACTTCCCATCAGCCGCAGACGGATCTCCAGACTGAAAGAGATTCTGCAGATGGTTTGAACCGGTCCACCGTTCGCCGGCCCCAAACCCCCTTTTGTCGAAGAGCCGTCAACATTTCCATGATATTCCTATAGGGATGACAGACACGAATGATGCACACGCACTCCGGCAGGCCAGCCCTGATCCGGAGACAGGATCGGACCCTTTTGCCAGGCACAGTCACAGGAGGACAGCATGAGCGATACCGGAACACTGGATGCACTTCTGCAGGAAGAACGCGTGTTCAGACCCCTTCCCCAGCAGGTCATCGAAGCCAACGTCAACCCCCAGGAATACGATGCCGCTGTCAAACAGGCCGACTACGATTATCTTTCCTACTGGGAGGAGGCGGCCAGAGAGCTGGACTGGTTCCGAAAATGGAACACGGTTCTGGATGAGTCCAACCCTCCTTTCTACAAATGGTTCACCGGGGCCAAATGCAACATCGTATACAACGCCCTGGACCGACACATCACCACGGCCAATAAAAACAAGCTGGCTCTGATCTGGGAGGGCGAGGCCGGGGACTCCAAAAAATTCACCTACTACGAACTGTACCGGGCAGTAAACAAATTCGCCAACGCCCTCAGGTCCCTCGGCATCCGCAAGGGAGACCGGGTCATCATCTACATGCCCCCCCTGCCCGAAACCATCATCGCCATGCTGGCCACGGCCAAAATCGGGGCCGTTCACTGCATGATCTTTGCCGGATTCTCGGCCAAGGCCATGCGGGAAAGGATCAACGACGCCGAAGCCAAGCTGATCATCACCGCCGACGGGTTCTACCGCAACGGGCGGCTGATCAACCTGAAAAACATCATTGACGAAAGCCTCATCGGCGGCTGCGACTCGGTGGAAACCGTGGTCGTGGTCCACCGGGCCGGGGTGGACATCGAGATGCAGGAGTCCCGGGACATCTCGTACGAGGCCCTGGTCCGACAGGAAAGCCCGGAATCCCCCACCGAGGTCATGGACGCCGAAGATACCCTGTTTTTACTCTACAGTTCAGGAACCACGGGAAAACCCAAGGGGATCGTACACACCCATGGCGGCTACATGGTCGGCGTCAACCGGAGCCTGAACTGGGTCTTTGACATCAAACCGACGGACATCTTCTGGTGCACCGCGGATGTGGGCTGGATCACCGGGCACAGCTACGTGACCTACGGCCCCCTCATCGCCGGAACGACCACGGTCCTGTACGAGGGGCACCCCCTGTACCCCCAGGCGGACCGCATGTGGGACATTGTCTCCCGGTACGGAATCACCATCCTGTACACCGCCCCCACCCTGATCCGGATGCTGAAGCGGTTCGGCACCCAGTACCCCAAGATGCACGACCTGAGCACCCTGCGTATGCTGGGCACCGTGGGCGAGCCCATCAACCCCGAGGCCTGGGTCTGGTTTTACAAGAATATCGGCCGGTCCGAGTGCCCCATCATGGATACCTGGTGGCAGACCGAAACAGGGTCGTTCATGATCAGTCCCTTCCCCATCTCCGTACTCAAGCCGGGCTCGGTCTTCCGGCCCCTGCCGGGCATCGACGCCGACGTTGTCGATGACGAAGGAGAATCCGTTGCCCCGGGACAGGGCGGGCAGCTGGTCATCCGCAGGCCGTGGCCGTCCATGCTCCGGACCCTGTACAAGAACGACCAGCGATACGTCGAGACCTACTGGTCCAAATTTCCCGGAATGTACCTGGCCGGAGACGTGGCCCGCAAGGATGAGGACGGCTACATCTGGATCCAGGGACGATCCGACGATGTCCTGAACATCGCCGGTCACCGCATCGGCACTGCAGAGCTGGAGTCCGCCCTGGTCGCGCACAAAGCCGTGGCCGAAGCCGCAGTGATCGGCATTCCGGACAAGATCAAGGGGGAGGTGGCCAAGGCCTTCGTCACCCTGAATGAAGAATATGCCGATCCGGAGGAACCGGAACAGCTCATCAAGACCCTCAAGGATCATATCCGCCGGGAACTCGGTCCCGTGGCCGTGGTCAAGAGCATCGAATTCCGGGACAAACTCCCCAAGACCCGCAGCGGCAAAATCATGCGCCGCATCCTCAAGGCCGAGGAGAACGGCGAAGAAATCGGCGATACCTCGACCCTGGAAGATTAGACGGCACAGTCCGGACGCAGAAAGGGGGGGCAGGAAAAATTCCTGCCCCCCCTTTCTGCGTCCTACGCCTGATATTCCGGGGATGACCGCTGAAAATCTCGACGTCTCACTCCCCTACTGCAACACCTGCAGATATTCCAGGGCAGTCCCGGCCTGCTGCGAGTCGGGATGATCCTTTACAATGCGGTGAAACTGTTTCCGGGCCGCATCGATCCGGTCCAGGCGGACCAGATTCTCGCCAAGAGCCAGCGACAACTCGGGATCGGCCATGTTCGCGGCCGCCCCCTTTTCCAGCCATTCCTGGGCCCCCCGCGGGTCGTCCCGGCCCAGGTCCAGGCCGGCCAGAAGAAGATAGGCCGGGGTATAACGCCAGTTTTTGCTGACGGCGATCCGCCCATATTCTTCAGCCCGCTCGATCCGCCCCTGGTCCCTGCACAGCTCGGCCAGATTGTAGGCCGCGAACTCCGGGGTCCTGTAGGTCAGGATGGACAAGGCCCGTTCATACGCCTCCTCCGCCCCTTTTCGGTCCCCGAGAAGCTCGCGGATTCGTCCGAGATTGTTCCACGCCTCGCCGTAGTCCGGATCAAGGGCAACAGCCTGCTCCATCGCCTTGACGGCCAGAGCGGCTTCACCCACGGCCAGGTAGGCCAGACCGAGGTCGAAGCCGTATCTTGGAACCCGGTCCGCCGCTCCCTGTAGACGAGTCAGCTCCTGCAGGGCGAGACGGGGTTTGCCCCCGGTCAGATAGGATTCGGCCAGATCGAGGCGGACCTGTATCTCCTGAGCGGAAACCGGGGCCGCGGGCCGCGTGGAACTGACGCATCCGCACAGCAGAAAAAGAGTGCAGACAATGATGATGATCCGGCGCATGGGGTTCTCCTGAAAAGAAAAAGGGGACAAAGAAAGCAGTCTCTGTCCCCTTGTATGATTACGGGCCTTACTCCCGAAGCCGATCCCGTATACAGGGCTCTCCTTCGGATCTAGATAACCTTGTTCAGGGAGTATTCAATGATCGCCTCGGCCCCGAGGCCCTGCAGCTGCGGTACCAGAGACCGGACCTGGCCGGCCTCGACCACAATCTCCACGGACAGCCAGTCTGAATTGTACAGATTGGCCACAGTGGGAGCATTCATGCTTGGAAGCAGGTTCATAATCTTTTCCACCCCGTCCTTGGGCACGTTCATCTTCAGACCGACCAGCTTATGAGCCCGAAGCGCCCCCTGCAGCAGCGTATTCATGTTCTCGATCTTGGCCCGCTTCCAGGGATTGTCCCACGCCTTTTTGTTGGCAATGAGCTGGGTGTTGGTCTGCAGCAGTTCGGCAATGATACGCAGGCCGTGGGCCTTGATGGTCGTTCCGGTTTCGGTGATCTCCACGATGGCCTCGCAGAGTCCCTCGACCACCTTGGCTTCGGTGGCTCCCCAGGAATACTCCACCTCGACCGGAATACCGGCATTCTTAAAATATCTGCGGGTAAAGGAAACGAACTCGGTGGCAATCCGTTTTCCGGCCAGATCCTCGGGCCGTTTGTACGGAGAATCCCCGGCCACGGCCAAAACCCAGCGGGCCGGACGATTACTGGCCTTGGAATAGACCAGGTCCGAGACCACGACCACGTCGGAGTCGTTTTCCATGATCCAGTCCTTCCCGGTCAGACCGACATCCAGAATGCCGGCCTCCACGTATCTGGCCATCTCCTGGGCCCGGCACAGGCTGCAGGTGATCTCTTCATCATTGATCTCGGGGAAATAGTTCCTGTGGTGCGAGGTGACCTTCCAGCCGGCCTTGGCAAACAGCCTGGTGGTTGCCTCTTCCAGAGAGCCCTTGGGGAGCCCGAGTCGGAGCATATTCTTCTCTTCCACTATTTATAGACCTCCTTGGGGTCGAAGACGAGTGGTGCGCACTCTGTCCAGGTATCATCGTTGTTCCGTTCCCGAAAAAAACAGCTTCTGTATCCCAGGTGGCAGGCGGCCCCGCCGATCTGGTCCACGCGAAGCACCACCGTGTCCAGATCGCAGTCGATGCGGATGGAATGCACCTTCTGCACATGTCCTGAAGTTCCACCCTTATGCCACAGGCAGTTGCGGCTTCGGCTGTGGTAGTGGGCCTCACCGGTTTTGATGGTCATATCCCAGGCTTCCCGGTCCATGTAGGCCAGCATGAGCACTTCCCCGGACTCGGCATCCTGGGCAATGGCCGGAATCAATCCGTTTCCCTTGGAAAAATCAGGTGTCAGCACTGTAGTCTCATCCTTGTTTGTCGCACGTTGCTTCGTTGAAATACCCGCTACAAAATCTGTTGATCAACCTCGGTCTTGAGCTGACCGCAGGCAGCAGCGATGTCCTGCCCTTTGCTCTTACGCAGAACAGCGGTCATTCCCTTGTCCCAGAGGGTCTTTTCAAAGGCCAGAATCGCCTCCCTGGTCGGAGCCCGGTACTCGATGCCCGGCCCGGGATTGTAGGCGATGAGGTTGACCTTGCACTTGACCCGGGCCAGGAGACGGACCAGTTCCCGGGCATGCTGCACAGAGTCGTTCACTCCGCCGAGCAGGACATACTCGATGGTCACCCGCTCCCTGGGCCGCAGGGGATAGTTCTCCAGGATGGAGATCAGTTCCCCAAGGGGGAGACGGGCCGCTCCGGGCATGATCTGTTCCCTGAGCTCCTGAGTCGGGGCGTGCAGGGAAATAGCCGGCAGGCCGAGCCCGGCTGCGGCGAAGTCCTCCAGAATCCCCCGCACCCCCACCGTGGACAGGGTCACCCGGCGCCTGGAAAAGTCCGGCCCGAGGGGGTGGTGCAGAATATCAAGAGAGGACCGGACCTCCTTCCAGTTCAGCAGAGGTTCGCCCATACCCATGAAGACCAGATTCTTGAGGGGCGCCGTAATCGCACGCTCCCGCAGATAACTCCCGGCTGCAAGGACCTGGGCTGCGATCTCCCATCCTTTGAGATTGCGTACAAACCCCATCATGCCGGTACTACAGAAGGTGCACCCCATGGCGCACCCGAGCTGGGTGGAGATGCACTGGGTGTAGCGCTCCCCTTCGGGGATGAGGACCGTCTCGATCAGGGCCCCGTCCTCGTAGCGGAGCAGGAACTTGACCGTTCCGTCCCGGCTTTCCCGGACGGTATGCAGCGCGGGATGGGTCACCGTCCACTCCTGGTCCAGCTTGGATCGCAGGGATTTGGCCAGGTTGGTGGCCAGAGAAAGGTCGGTGACTCCCTTCTGCCAGATCCACTGCCAGACCTGTTTGGCCCGAAAGCGGGGTTCCCCGAGATCATCGAGGGTCTGTTCGAGTTCCTCGAAAGACAGAGTCAAGAGATTCTTTTTGCTCATAACGTCTCAGCCCGGCCATGGCCGGGCAGAAGCTCTCTATTGGAGCTTTTCCTTTTTCTTGTAGTTAAGGACAAAGGATCTGGCCCCTTCCGGGGAGTCCACATCTCCGGCCACCTGGGCCTGAAGCAGGGCGTCCCGGATAAGGCCCACTGTGGGACCGGGATTGATTCCGGTCAGCTCCATGATCTCCTGCCCGTTGAGCAGGGGCTCGAGAAGATCCTCGGCGATATCGGCCCGTTCCAGCATCTTCATGTTGTGATTGAATTCCGTGTATTTCCCCTCCCGGGACTTGATATCGGCCCGGGCCAGCTCGATCAGGCGGGGATACTCGTCCAGAGCCTTGAACAACCGGATGCCCTTATCGTTGAGCATGAAGTGAAACCGCATATGGTGCCGGACCAGGTGGCAGAGGAGGTCCACCTCTCCGGGCTCAAGACGAAGACGTTTGGCGATCTTGCGGGTCACTTTGGCCCCGACCTGATGATGCTGAAAAAAGGTCATCTCCCCGGAAATTTTTTCCCCGGTGTACAACTTGCCCACATCATGAAACAGGCAGGCCATGACCCCGTACCAGTCATAGGGGAGCTCTTCCGGGTACAGCCGCATCATCTTCACTGTGTGTTCCCAGACCGTCTCCTCGCTCTGGTCCGGCCCGGAATTCTGGGACACGCGGCTCAGAGCGGCCAGTTCCGGAATCAGGCCGTGCAGGATCATGCTGTCAAAAAGCAGGTCCACGAATTTCCACATGTTTTCCGCCTCCACCTTGCGCCATTCGGCCATGATGTCGGAAATGGAAACATAGTCGATGACCCGCCTGGCGCCCCGGACAACGGCCAGCCAGGTGTTCTCTTCCACCGGAAGATTGTAGTTGGCCGCGTAACGCAGGGCTCGGATGGCCCGCAGATACCCCTGCTTCAGGGTTTCATCGGGAATTCCGGCCAGTTTGACCCGGCCAAGGGAAAAATCTTCGAATCCGTCATGCTCCGCGCTATCCCGCGGCATATAGGCACATGCGAGATGGGACGGGACAGAGGTCACTCCCTCCATGCGCTGCATAAGACGCGGGGTCAGTTTGGCCACACACCCCTCCGGGTGGGAGCTGTCCTCGATATCCGCGGAATAAAACCTGAACAGTATCCCCTCTTCGGACAGGGACCCCAGCTCTGCGGTCTCCGGAGAAGCGATCATTTCCGGAAACAGACGGGTCAGCCCCTGCAGGTCCAGGTCGGTACAGATTTCCACTTCCCCGTCACCGGACTGCTCAAGTATGCGCTGCTGCAGGGTCGGGCTGATGACGTAGGCATCAGAACCGTTGCGCATAATGGTTTTACAGTAGGAAGCGGCTTTCTGAATGGGTTCGATCATCTCAAGCTCCTTGAATATTCAATGTCCGCTCCCGGGCTGCGGGAACGAGGGCAGTGGTTCGGATAAGACCATAGCGACACGTATCAGAGGGTGTCATCCGTGGTCCCGTCTTCGATCTTGGACAGACGGTATCGAAATTGTCGAAAATTGAGCCCGACCAGGGCGGCCGCATTTCCCTTATGTCCGTTGGTTCGTTCCAATGCGGCCCGGAGAATGGTCCGTTCCTGATGCCGGACATACTCGTCCAGGGTCAGCTCTCCGCCAAGAACCGCTTCGATATGCGCACCGCCGGAGCAGGCCGGCATCCGCCCGAAGTCCGTCCCGTACATGATCAGGGAACCGGAATGCACCCTGGTCCCGCTTTCCAGGGCAACGGCCCGGTCAATGATGTTCTCAAGCTCCCGGACATTGCCGGGATATTCATAGGCCAGCAGAAGGGACTCCGCCTCCGGGGTGAACCCGGACAGCTGTTTCCCCTGCTCCCTGCCGGCCCGGTCCAAAAAATGCCCGGCCAGCAGGAGAATGTCGTCCTGCCTGTCCCGCAGGGGAGGAAGATCGACAATAACCCCGCTGAGCCGGTAAAAAAGATCCTCGCGAAACAGCCCCTCCCGGATATCGGATTCCAGGGGCCGGTTTGTGGCTGCAAGAAAGCGGATGTCCACTTCCACCTCCCGGTCCCCGCCCAGGGGAATGAACTGCCGTTCCTGGACACACCGCAGCAGCTTGACCTGCGTGGCCGGCGCGAGTTCCGCCACCTCGTCCAGAAACACGGTCCCCCCCCGGGCCACCTCAAGCAGCCCCTTCTTATTCCGGTCCGCTCCGGTAAAGGCCCCCTTACGGAATCCGAACAGCTCGCTCTCAACGAGATTCTCGGGCAGCCCGCCACAGTTGATGGCCACAAACGGCTGATCCGCCCGGATGCCGGCTGCATGAAACTCCCTGGCCACGAGCTCCTTGCCCGTTCCGGACTCTCCGGTAAGCAGAACATTGATCCGGGTCGGTGCGATGCGGTCGATAAGATCGAACACTCGGAGCATGCTCCGGCTCCGGCCGAGGATCCTGCCGTGCCGTCCCTCCTTGCGCTCGGGCGGAGTCGGGTCCGGGGAGTGCTTCAGGGTCCGGTCCACGGCCTGGAGCAGCTCCTTGAGCTCGAAGGGTTTGCTGATATAGTCTCTGGCCCCGAGTTTCATGGCCTGAACCGCACTCTTGGAATCGGCAAAGGCCGTGATCATCAGCACGGGAATGTCCGGGCACATTCCCCTAATCTTCCCGAGGAGGTCAAGCCCGTTTTCCTGTCCCAGCCGGAGATCAAGAAGGACCAGGTCCACCTGGTCCTCGGTCAGAACACTCCATGCCGCGGCACTGTCGGAGGCGGTCCGAACCTGATACCCCTGCTTGATCAGCGCGATTTCAAGCACCTCTCGGAGGCTGAGATCGTCATCAACGACAAGAATTCGAGACACGGCTCCCCCTTCCTCCAGCGGTACACTCGGCCGGACGGTTCATCTGGAAAATACGCACACCCCGCCCAGATAATGGGCCATAACCCGCCCCGGGAGGGTCGTTCCAAGACAGGGGGTATTCTTCCCTTTGGAAAGCATGGATTCCCGGGTGACCTCCCAGGATGCCTGTGGGTCGAACAGAATGAAGTCCGCCGGATCACCGGGCCGGAATCCGTTTACCGGCAGGGAGAAAATCGCCCCCGGGGCGGTGTTCCAGAGCCGGACCAGATCTGCAGGGCTCAAAACCCCTTCCTGAACAAGACCGTAAGTAAGGCTAAGGGCCGTGTCCAGACCGGAGAGCCCGTTGGGGGCCTCGCACAGGGGCACCTCTTTTTCGTGCTCCGCGTGCGGGGCATGATCCGTGACCAGAATGTCGATCACCCCGTCCCGGACCGCCCGGCGCATGCCCTCGACATCCCGCCTCGTACGCAGGGGCGGATTGACCTTGGCCAGGGTGTTGTACCCGGCCAGCAGTTCCTCATCCCAGAGCAGGTAGTGGGGGCAGGTCTCAGCCGTGACGGGAACGCCGCGTTTTTTTGCCTCCCGGATCAGCTCCAGAGACTCCAGGCAGCTGATATGCGCCAGGTGGACGGGAATGTTCAGGTACTCCGCCAGAAGAATGTCCCGGGCAACCTGCACCGCCTCGGAGGCCGTAGGAATTCCCTTGACTCCGAGAAGGCCGGACATCCGCCCCTCGTTCATCACCCCCCCCGTTCCCAGAAAGGGGTCTTCGCAGTGATCGATGACCCTGAGCCCCTGGTCCGCTGCGTATTCCATGGCCCGCCGAAAAAGTTCGGTGTCCCCGACAGGGAGGCCGTCATTGGAAAAAGCGACGCATCCGGCTGAGGCCAGCTCATGCATGGGGGCCAGTTCCCTGCCCTGCAGTCCTTTGGTCAGCCCTCCAACGGGCCGGATCCAGGGACCGTGGGGCCAGGCCCGGGCGGCCTGGTCAAACATGAACCGGACCGTATCCCCGGAATCATTGACCGGGTCGGTATTGGCCATGGGCATGACCTGACCGAACCCGCCTCCGGCAGCGGCACGAAGCCCGGAAGCGATATCCTCCTTGTATTCAAGGCCCGGCTCCCGCAGATGGACATGGGCGTCGATCAGACTCGGCAAGGCCCACAGACCGCCTCCGTCCACCCGGGTCGAACAGGGGACAGAGCTCCCCTGCCCGGAAGAAACAACGTCGAGGATCAGTTTTTCCCGGATCAGCACATCCCGGGGCTCTCCCTCCAACAGCACATTGGCGACAATCAAATCAGGACCACTCATGGCCGCTCCTTGTATTCATGCTCGACTCCCCCTCGAAAGAGCCGAAAATTTGTCTTGTTCGGGTTTCACACGAAACAATCCCCTCACTCCTGCAGGGTCAACTCCCTGGACCGGCCGGCATGGAGATACAGAAGCGCCATGCGCACGGCCACTCCGGAGGAGACCTGATCCAGGACCAGGCTGTTGCCGGCGTCGGCCAGTCCGGAGGCAATCTCCACCCCCCGGTTCATGGGACCGGGATGCATGATCAGCACGTCGGGAGAGGCCTGGTCCAGATGGGTTTCGTTCAAGCCGTAGGTCATGGCGTACTCCCGAAGATCCGGGAGCAGTCCCGCCTCCTGACGTTCGAGCTGCAACCGCAGGCAGATAACCGCATCCACATCGCGGCACGCCGTTTTCACATCGGAAAAAACCTCCACGGGCCAGGTCCCGACCCCGGCCGGAAGCAGTGTTCGCGGGGCGCACAAGCGAACTCGTGCTCCAAGCATGGTCAGCATCAGAATATCTGAACGGGCCACCCGGCTGTGGGCGACGTCTCCGAGAATGAGCACGGTCTTTCCCGTGAACCCTGCAGGCCACTTCCGATGCAGGGAAAAGCCGTCCAAAAGGGCCTGGGTGGGGTGAGCATGCCACCCGTCTCCGGCATTTATCACGGAACAGGAGAGGCGCTCAGCCAGAAACCGGGCCGCCCCGCTGGACGTGTGCCGGATGACGATACAGTCCGGGTGCATGGCCTGCAGGGTCAGGGCGGTATCCTTCAGACTCTCCCCTTTCTGAAGACTGCTGCCGGACTTGGCCAGAGAAAAGGTGTCGGCAGACAGCCGTTTTCCGGCCACATCAAAGGACATCTTGGTGCGGGTGGAAGGTTCCGCGAAAAAAAGGACAACACTTTTGCCCTTGAGAACCGGAACCTTTTTAACGGATCTGGTGTTCACCTCGTCGAACCTGGCGGCCACTTCGAAAACATGGCGGATCTCTTCGGGGCTCAGCTGGGATATGTCCAACAGATCTTTGTGCGGCCATTGCATAGCGGTCTCCATATCGCTGAAATTGAGAAACGAACGGATTCCTCCGGAACGGGAACAGCACGCCCTGTCAAGGGCCCGGCCTCCGGTCGGGGATGGAAAAAAGGGGACAGGCCCAAGCGGCCCGCCCCCGACATACTGTCATACAACACGCAACGGATTGTGCACCGTTATCTCCGGCATCGCCTAGCTTTCGTCGCCTGCGTCGTCTACGACCAGAGCCTGGACCAGATCGAAACAGATCACGGACTGACCGGAGTCCAGACTGACCAGACGGACCCCCTGCGTGGCCCGACCGACCAGGGAGACATCCTTGATCCCGATGCGAATGATCTTGTGCGTGGAGGTGAGAAGAATGACCTGGTCCGAATCGTCGACCATGACCGCTCCCACCACCGGACCGGTCTTGGGGGTGATACGCATATTGATGATGCCCATGCCGCCGCGGGACTGACTCCGGAACTGCTCCACCGTGGTCCGTTTTCCAAAGCCGTTTTCGGCAATGGTCAGCAGGGCCGGCTTGCCGTCCGCGGAAGCGACCACCCCGGTGACCACATGGTCGCCGTCCCGCAGGGCGATCCCCTTGACCCCTGAAGTGTTCCGCCCCGTGGCCCGGACTTCCTCGCAGTTGAAACGGATGGAGTATCCGTTGCGGGTGACCAGGATCATTTCATCCTCAGGGGCCACCTCCCGAACCGCGAGCAGTTCGTCTCCGTCGCGCAGGTTGACCGCGATCAATCCGGAGCTGCGCACGTTCTGATACAAAGAGATGGAGGACCGCTTGACCAGACCGCTGCGGGTCACGAACAAAAAGTACTTGTCCTTGGGCACCTGGCGGTGGGTGATAATGGCGGCCACATACTCGCCTTCATCCATGGGCAGCAGATTAGCGATATGGGTGCCTTTGGCCGTCCTGCTCCCCTCGGGAATCTGGTGCACCTTGAGCAGATGCATTCTTCCCCGGCTGGTGAACAAAAACAGGAACTGGTGGTTGGAGGTGGTCAGCAGGGAGGTGATGAAATCCTTTTCAGCCACGTTGACCCCGGCAATGCCCTTACCGCCCCGTTTCTGCTGCTGGTAGTTATCCAGGGAGGCCCGCTTGATGTATCCGTTGCGGGACAGGGTCAGAACCACCTCGTCATCCGGGATGATATCCTCGATATCGATCATGTCCGGATCGTGAGCCATGAGTTCGGATTTCCTGGGGGTGACAAAGGTCGATCTGAGCTCGGTCAGTTCGTCCCGAACCACTCCGCGCAGGACCTCGGAATTCTCGATCACCGAGCGCAGATATTCGATCTGCTTGAGCAGTTCGGCATACTCATTCAGAAGTTTTTCCTGCTCCATGTTGGTCAGCCGCTGCAGCCGCATATCCAGAATGGCCTGGCTCTGGACCGGACTCAATCCGAACTTCTCCATGAGCTGGGTCTTGGCCTCCACCGGAGTTCTGGAGGATCGGATCAGGCGGACCACCTCGTCGATATTGTCCAGAGCGATGCGCAGTCCTTCCAGGATGTGGGCTCGATGCTCGGCTTTTTTCAGGTCAAACCTGGAGCGGCGGACAATAACCTCTTTGCGGTATTCAATGAAATGAACCAGAATCTGTTTCAGATTCAAAAGCTGGGGGCGGTTGTTGACCACGGCCAGCATGTTGATCCCGAAACTGGTCTGCAGTGCTGTATATTTATACAGCTGGTTGATGACCACGTCGGGATAGACGTTCTTCTTGAGGTCCATGACGATACGGATCCCCTTCAAATCGGACTCGTCCCGCAGATCCGACACACCCTCGATCTTGTGATCGTTGATCAGGTGGGCGATCTTCTCCACCAGGTTGGACTTGTTCAGGGCGAAGGGAATCTCCCGGACCACGATGGACTGCCGTCCTTTGGCCCGCTCCTCCACCTCAAGCCTGGCCCGGATCTTCACGCTGCCCCGGCCGGTGCGATACGCCTCCCGGATGCCGTTCATTCCATAGATAAACCCGCCGGTGGGAAAGTCCGGTCCCTTGACCACGGTCATCAGTTCCCGGATGGATGTCTCCGGATCACCCAGCAGCATGAGGGTTGCATCCACAATCTCGCCGAGGTTGTGGGGCGGAATGTTGGTGGCCATGCCAACGGCAATCCCGGAAGATCCGTTGATGAGCAGGTTGGGAACCTTGGTCGGCAGCACCACCGGCTCTCTGAGAGTGTTGTCGTAGTTGGCCCGGAAATCGACGGTTTCCTTTTCGATATCGGCCAGAAAGGACCCGGCCAGGCGGGACATACGCGCCTCGGTGTACCGCATGGCCGCGGCCGCATCTCCGTCGATGGAGCCGAAGTTCCCCTGGCCGTCCACCAGAGGGTCCCGCATATTGAATCCCTGGGCCATGCGCACCAGGGCGTCGTACACGGCCGAGTCGCCGTGCGGATGGTACTTGCCGATGACGTCCCCGACCACGCGGGCGGACTTCTTGTACGGCCGGTTGTACGTATTGCCGAGCTCGTGCATGGCGTACAGAATACGCCTGTGCACCGGCTTGAGACCGTCACGGACATCCGGAATGGCCCGGCCGATGATCACGCTCAGGGAATACTCGAGGTAGGACTTCTGAAGCTCTTTTTCGATACTGATATTGGTGGACACGGTGACCTCGTTCGCCATTATATATCCAGTTCGCCCACAAGAAGGGCGTTGCGCTCGATGAACTCCCGACGCGGTTCGACCTTGTCCCCCATGAGCTTGGTGAACAGTTCGTCCGCTTCGGCGGCATCCTCGATGCCGACCTGCAGCAGAGTCCTGCGCTCCGGATCCATGGTCGTGGACCAGAGCTGTTCCGGATTCATTTCCCCGAGTCCTTTATATCTCTGGACATTGAGCCCCTTGTGGGCCTTTTCGAGAATCATATCCAGAAGCTCGAACCGGGAACCGGCCCGCTGGGTCTCATCCTTGAACTCCACATCAAAGCTCGCAACCGGAGTCACGCTCCTGAGGGTTTCCATGAGACCGTAAGCACGCTTGTACAGCCGGGAGTTGAAAAATTCGACGCCGATCCGGATATGATGTTCGTTTTTATTGACGAACTGGAGCACATAGACCGGCTCATGGTCGAGAGGGTTGTCCTGGTCCTCTTCTTCGACCTCCTCCTTGACCACGGAGAGCTCGTACCCCCGCTCCCGGATCAGGGCCACAAAGGGGTGGTGCTCGTCCTCCATGAACATTCCAGGGGTCAACCGCTGCGGAAACTCGAGAATCCCCAGAAAGAGATCTTCATGCACCCCGATGTTTCCGGCCTCCGTGACCTTGTCCCGCAGCAGGGCGATATTCATGGCGAACTCCATGAGATCCTGCCCGGTCAGGGAAACTCCCTGCCCTTCCCCGGCATCCGCGTCCCTGAGGGTCAGATCCGAGCAGATCCGCTGCAGAAGAAACTCCTGCAGCTCTTTTTCAGACCCGATATACTTTTCGAAACTCCCCTTATGGGCCCGAAACAGCGGGGGCTGGGCAATGTAGAGATACCCTCTTTCGATCAGCTCCTGGTACTGACGGAAGAAAAATGTCAGCAGCAGGGTCCGGATATGGGCCCCGTCCACGTCGGCATCGGTCATGATCACGATCTTGTGGTATCTGAGCTTGGCCAGATCGATGGCGTCGGCCCCGATGCCGGCCCCCATGGCCGTGATCAGGGCCTTGATTTCCTTGTTCTGGAGCACCTTGTCGAAACGGGTCTTTTCCACATTCAGAATTTTCCCGCGCAAAGGCAGAATGGCCTGAAAATGCGGGTTGCGCCCCTGTTTGGCCGAGCCGCCGGCGGAATCTCCCTCGACGATGAACACCTCGGACTCCGCAGGATCCTTGCTCTGACAGTCGGCCAGCTTTCCGGGCAGGGCGTTGTCTGAAAGGGCTCCCTTACGCCGGACCAGCTCTCGGGCCCGGCGGGCCGCATCCCTGGCCCGGGAGGCATCCACGGCCTTTTCGATGATCAGCTTGGCATCCTTGGGGTTTTCCCCCAGGAACACACTGAGTCGGTCATAGACCAGGCCGGCCACATACCCGGCCACCTCGCTGTTGCCGAGCTTGGTCTTGGTCTGCCCTTCGAACTGGGGATCGGGAATCTTGACCGAAATGATAGCGGTCAGCCCCTCGCGGACATCATCCCCGGAAAGTTTCTGTTTGAATTTTTTGGGCAGATCAGCATTCTGGATATAGGTGTTCAGGGCCCTTGTCAGAGCGGTCTTGAATCCGGCCAGATGGGTGCCCCCCTCCTTGGTCCGGATATTGTTGGCAAAGGTATATACGTTCTCCTTGTATCCGGCCGTGTACTGCATGGCGAAATCCACGGTGACCCCTTCCACCTCGCCGGTACCGGAAATGGTCCCGTGCACCCCGTTATCCTGATTCTTGTTCTTGATAAAGGAGCGGATGCCGCCGTCGAACTTGAACAGATCCCGGTTCTGAGTCCGTTCGTCGAAAAACTCGATCCGGATTCCGCTGTTCAGATAGGCCAGTTCCTCGAACCGCTTGGCCAGTGTCTCATAGGAGAAGTTCATCTCCTCGAAGATTTCCTCATCCGGACGGAACCGGATCATTGTCCCGGTCCTGGTGGAATCTCCAACGGTTCTGAGCTCGGTGACCGGCACCCCGCGTTCATAGCGCTGGGTGTATTTCTTTCCGTCCCGATTTACGGTCACGTCCAGATATTCGGACAGGGCGTTGACCACGGAAACCCCGACCCCGTGCAGGCCGCCGGACACCTTGTAACTGTCATTATCGAACTTGCCACCCGCATGCAGCACGGTCATGACGACTTCCACGGCCGGACGATTTTCCTTGGGGTGCAGGTCCACGGGAATACCGCGGCCGTTGTCCATAACCGTCACACTGTTGTCCAGATGGACCTGAACCTTAATATGATCGCAGTACCCGGCCATGGCCTCGTCGATACTGTTGTCCAGAACTTCGTACACCAGATGGTGCAGACCACGGACATCGGTACTCCCGATATACATGGCCGGTCGCTTCCGGACTGCGGCCAGTCCTTCGAGTACGGTAATGTTTGCCGCGCTGTAGGCGTTTGTATTTTCTGCCATTGGATTGAAACTTCTCTGGTTGATACATTTCACGTTGAACCGGGACGATGCCTAAAGCACCTCTTCCTCGGTGTAGTAGGTATCCTCGGTCACTTCCACGGGCATGGTGATGACCATATAGCTCGGATCATCATCGCCTTCGATCCGGCACGGTTCAAAGCTGCCGGAAAACTGAAATCGGACCGTGTCGGACTGAAAATGGGACAGAATCTCCATGACCACCCTGGTGGGCATAGCGATCCGCTCCAGGCTTCCCGCATATCGGGCCGTGATCATTTCCGAGGCCTCGCCGATGTCCTGCCCCTGGCTGCAGAGCGCCAGTTCCGTCTCTTTCATTTCGAAAAAAACGGACCGGTTGTTGTCGGTGTTGAAGATCTGGATCCGGTCCAGGGCGTCGACCAGGGCGTGCTTGTCCACCTCGAGAACAGAAGAGAACTTGTCCTCGTACTGGGCGATGAAATTCTTGTAATCCGGAAACTGGTAGCTCTTCAGGGGCAGGCTGAAGCTCTCCTTGCCCCGGCCGGTTCGCAAAAAGAGACGCTTGTCCGAGATATTGAACCCGATCTCGTCGTTGGTGAGCAGCTTCTTGATCTCGCTCAGGTATTTCTTGGAAATAAGCACGCCCTCTTCCCCAAGGACCGCGTTTACATCCTGATTGACCACCTGCAACAGGCCGAACTGGTGTCCGTTCATGCCGCAGATCTCCACCTTTTCGTCGCCGATCCGGGACAGCCGGACACAGTTCATGCCCTGCATGGCGTCGTCGTCGCTGATGCAAAAGGAGATGCGGTCAATGATTTCCTTGAAATAATCCCCGGACCAGATCACGACGTTCTCTTCCGGAAAAGGGGTGAACTCCTGAAACCAGGAGGCGTCATTGGTGGGCAGCTTGTAGCGCCTCCTGCCCTGCTGGATAAGCAGGTTGCCGTCCTTTTCGCTCAGGGTGAAGGAAATCTCCCCCGGAGGCATTTTACGGATCAGCTCGCTGAATTTCTTCCCCTGAACCCCCACCAGACCGGGCTGCTCCACCGCGGCCGGGTAGGACCCCACGAACTCGATACTTGAATCCGTGGCCATGATCTTGACCGAATCCCCCTCGGCCTGGACCCAGACGGTGCGCAAAAAAGCCGCCCCCGTCTTGACCGGAATGATGTTGGAAGACTTCTGAAGTCCGTCGATGATATCTTCCTTGAGTGCCTTGAAATACATGAACTGTTCTCCTTGCATCGAAGCATGGGCAGCGGGTTTGTTCCAACCCG
The DNA here is from genome assembly GCA_041685265.1 of Desulfomicrobiaceae bacterium. GTDB lineage: Bacteria > Desulfobacterota > Desulfovibrionia > Desulfovibrionales > Desulfomicrobiaceae > JAWLGC01. Next base: position 22,836 of record JAWLGC010000026.1, read on the forward strand.
GATGAAATCAGGTCGTCTGCGCCAGGCATTTGCGGGACAGGGCCCCGATCAGCTGTTTCATTTCCGGATCATTTTTCTGCAGTACGGCGATTTTTCTGCAGCTGTATAAAACACTGGTGTGGTCCTTTCCGCCGAAAAGCCGGCCCAGGCGGGGAAAGGAATACCTGAGGTTCTCCCGGCACAGGTACATGGCCACCTGACGGGCCAGGGCGATGCTCCGCTTGCGACTGGAGGACAAAATGTCCTCCGGAGAAAGTTCGAAGTGCTCGGCGACAATCTGCAGGATCTGCTCTGCCGACAGCTCAAGGGGTGGGCGCTCATCCAGGCCGGCCAGAATGTGATCCAGTTCTGCACCAAGATCCTTGGGGCAGACCAGTCTGTCAAAGGCGAAAATCTTGAGCACGACCCCCTGCAGGGTCCGAAAATCCTCGAACTGCTGGGCCAGAAGAACCATTTTCTCCTGCGGGAGAATGAGATTACGCGCCCGGCACTGTTCCCGGAGAAAACGGAGCCGGACCTCAAGGTCGGGCTTTTTCAGGTTGACCACCAGGCCGCCCTCCAGCCTGGATTTCAGCCCGGGCGGCAGGTAATCCAGGCCGGCGATCTTGAACCGGGAGGCGACGACCAGCTGTTTCCCCGCATCGATGAACCGGTTCAGGCTCCGGCCCAGATCCCCGTGCAGATCCGGAAAAAGCTTCATGTCCTGAAAATCGTCCACGATCAGCGTTGAAAGGCGGGCCAGATGTTCTTCGGCCGAAGGCCGGGACGCCCCCCCGGCATGGAGGAACATCCGGTCCAGTTCCGGAACCGTTGTCTGCAGGACCCCGCTCCGGGAGCGTTCGGCCATGGTCCGGGCCATGGCCTGCAGGAGAAAACTTTTTCCGGTCCCGGGCGCCCCGCAAAGCACAAAAGGGGTGTATATCACCTCTTCATGGGAGGCCACCTCCCTGGCCGATGCCAGGGGAAAATAGTTTTTCCTGTTAAAGATGAAGGTATCGAACCGAACATCCTCGCCCCGCTTCCGCTTCTCTTGAGGCTCCTTGCCCCTGTCGACGGCGGGCCGGGGCGCCGCTGCCTCCGATCTCCCATTGTAGAAAACCTCGTATCCGGATCCGAGGAGTTCGTACACCCCCCGCTCAAAGCCTTTCCTGTGCGCATCCAGAAACCACCCGGCAAAAAAATCATGCGGGAACCCGACCTCGACGCGGTTCCCGGCCACACGGATGGTGAGCGGGTCGAACCATTTTTCCAGCTCTTCCCGGGGGACGCTCTGTAGAAAAAACGTCTTGAGTTGCTCCTGAAACACGAGAGTGTGGACCTGCCCGAATTGAAGATGGGGAGCGTTCACGACCGGGCCCGGTGCCGGCACGGCTCCATGAAGATGTTTGCTGTGCGGAAAAGAATAGTTTATGCGCCTTGCGAGAATCCCGGACGGGACACGACGTGCAGACCGCTGTTCGATCCAGAGAGCGAACGGCGATGAACCATATGGAGGAAAAATGGGCAAACAGTTTCAGGTGCAACGAACCATCGCCGAAATCAACGACCGGATCCGTCAAGGCAAGGCGGTCATCCTGAACGCACAAGAAATGAGCAAGATAGTTCGGAGAGAGGGGAAGGTCAAGGCCGCCGAACAGGTGGATGTCGTTACCACCGGCACCTTTTCCCCCATGTGTTCTTCGGGCATGCTTTTCAACTTCGGACAGCAGCCTCCTACGATAAAGGCATCCCAGGTCCGACTCAACGGAGTCCCGGCCCACGGCGGCCTGGCCGCTGTGGACGCCTACCTCGGCGCCACCGAACCAACCGAAGACGATCCGCTGAACAAAGTCTATCCCGGACACTTCAAGTACGGAGGCGGGCACGTCATCGAAGATCTGCTCCGGGGCAAGGCCGTACACCTCAAGGCCTCGGGGTATGGAACCGACTGCTATCCCCGGACGGACCTGGAAAAGGACATCACCCTGGCTGACCTGAAGACCGCGGTGCTCCTGAATCCCCGCAACGGATACCAGAACTACAACTGCGCCATCAATCGGACCGGAAAAACCAAGTACACCTACATGGGCCCCCTGCGCCCCAACCTGGGCAACGCGAACTACGCCACATCCGGGGCCCTGTCCCCGCTGTTCAATGACCCGTACTTCAAGACCATCGGTCTTGGCACCCGCATCTTTCTGGGGGGTGGTACCGGGTATGTGCTGGGTGCAGGCACCCAGCACAACCCGAACCCCAGGCGCAATGAGCGGGGCATCCCCATGACCCCGTCGGGAACCCTGATGGTCAAAGGGGACATGAAACAGATGGACGCCCGATTTGTCCGCGGAGTGAGCATTGTCGGCTACGGCATCTCCCTGTCCGTGGGGCTGGGCATTCCCATCCCAATCCTGAACGAGGAAATGGCCTGGTTCACCGGTGTGGCCGACGAAGACATCCAGGTCCCGGTCATGGACTACGGCCATGATTACGGTCAGGGGCTTCCCAGCCGGTACGGCCACGTCACCTTTGAACAGCTCAGAAGCGGATCGATCGAAATCGAGGATAAAAAGGTTCCCACCGTGCCTCTGACCAGCTACCGGCTCTCCCTGGAGGTGGCCGAAAGCCTGAAGGAATGGATACAGGAAGGGAAGTTCCTGCTCACCGAACCCCAGGAACCCATCGAGGCGTCCTGACCATGGCGGCCCCGGTCTATTTCTGGAACATGCGCGCCTCCCGCAGGGCGCCCTACGGACAGCGGCTCAAAAAACTGCTCAAGCTGGCCGGTGTGGGGGCGCACCTGGCCTCCCGGGATCTGGTGGCGGTCAAACTCCATTTCGGAGAGGCCGGAACCACCGGGTTCGTCTCCCCCCTGCTGCTCAAGCCCCTGCTGGAGTTTCTACGCAAGATCGGGACCAGACCGTTTTTGACCGACACCAACACCCTGTACGTGGGACAACGGGCCGAGTCCGTGTCCCACGCCCTGCAGGCCGCTGCCCACGGCTTTGACCCCAATCTGCTCGGTGCGCCGGTTCTGATCGCCGATGGACTCAAATCGACCCATGAGCGGGAAATCCCCTTTAATGGAACCCATTTCCCCTCCTGCTATCTGGCCGGAGACATCGTGGACGCCGACGGGCTGGTCACGGTCTCCCATTTCAAGGGGCACGACCTGGCCGGTTTCGGCGGAGCGCTCAAAAACATCGGCATGGGGTGTGCCACACGCCGGGGCAAGATGCACCAGCACTGCGGCCTGGGGCCGCAGATCCACCCGGAACACTGCACCGGATGCGGGGCGTGCACCGAAGTCTGCCTGCCCGGGGCGCTCCGCCTCCGGGACGGAAGGATCGATCTCGACCCGGAGCTGTGTGTCGGATGCGCGGCCTGCCTCCCGGTCTGCCGACACCGCGGACTGTCCGTGAACTGGACCGTGGATACGACGATCTTCCTGGAACGGATGGCCGAATATGCGGCCGCCACTCTGCGGACAATGGCTGGGCCCTGCCTGCACCTGAACTTCGTGACCCAGGTCAGCCCGGGATGCGACTGCACCGGATTCAACGACGCACCCATCTGTCCGGATCAGGGCATACTGGCTTCCCTGGACCCGGTAGCTCTGGACCAGGCTGCCCTGGACCTGGTCAACGCGGCCCCGCCCCTGTACCCCTCCGCCCTGCCCGAGGGGACAGAGCCCGGCCGGGACAAATTCCGGGCCCTGCACCCCGGCACCGACGGAACCCACCTTCTGCAATACGCCGAGACCCTGGGGGTGGGCACCCGGGGATACAGGCTGGTCACCATCTGAAAACCATTACAAGGAAACCAGAACCAGGGTCAACGTCATCCCATTATCAGACTGGACAATCCGCCCGATCATGGGTATGAAATTCGTTTCAAAATATTCACGTACTCTATCCCCAATGGAGGTTCCATACCATGGCCCACAAGAAAATCGAACGGAAAAAAGAACTGGATCGCCGCCGTCAACGCCGCACCAAACGACTCAAGGAACGGATTCGCGAGGCCAAAGAGGCCGCCAAAAAAAACTAAACACGTAACGAGTTCCGCCCTCCCGGCGGAATGATATCGGATTGCTTCGGAGGTATTGGCCATGCCAATTTATGAATATCGCTGCAACGAATGCGGCCAGGTGTTCGAAGAATGGCAAAAAGATTTCAAGGACAGGGAAATACCCTGCCCGATGTGCGGAGGTGCGTCGGAACGACTGATTTCCAACACCTCCTTCGTACTCAAGGGCAGCGGCTGGTATGTGACGGACTACTGCAACAAGCACACCTCCCCTCCCTCGTCCAACGGCGACAAACAGGAGTCCGCGACATCTGAATCCGCAACAACATCGACCGCGTCAGCGACCGATACCACAACTCCTTCCTGATCCGTTTTGTACTCCCCAAAGGGCAGCCCCGGCTGCCTTTTTTTCTTGCGAAAGCCCCCCGCACAGAGACCGGCTCCTTACGGGCTCTCTCTGGCGGGGCTGTTTCCCTCACCCTTTGCGCCCCCAAAAAAATATGATCGAACGCTATACCAGAAAAGAAATGGGTCGCCTCTGGGCCCTTGAAAACAAATTTCGTGTCTGGCTCGAGGTCGAAGTCGCGGTCTGCGAAGCCTGGAACAGCCTCGGCGTCATTCCCGACGCGGAGATGCAGACCATCCGGGACAAGGCCGACTTTGAGTTGGACCGCATTCTGGAACTCGAGGAAACCACCAAACACGACGTCATCGCCTTTTTAAGCGCGGTGGAAGAAAAGGTCGGCCCGGCCTCCAGGTACATCCATCTCGGATGCACCTCGTCAGATATCGTGGACACGGCCAACGGCGTGCTCCTCTACAGGGCCGGAAAGGAGATCGCCAGGGGATTGGATGCTCTGCTGGCCACCCTGAAGACCATGGCCGAAACCCACAAAGGGCGCATGGCCATGGGCCGGACCCACGGAATTCATGCCGAACCCACCAGCTTCGGGCTGAAGATGGCCGGATTCTACGCCGAATTCGACCGCCATCGGGCCCGGTGGGCCGACGCCCTGGAGGGAATCCGGTACGGCAAGATTTCCGGCGCCGTAGGCACCTATGCCCAGCTCGATCCGGAAGTGGAAAAGATCGCCATGCCCCTGCTCGGACTCAAGGTCGATCCCATCTCCACCCAGATCATCCAGCGGGACCGCCACGCCCACTACTTCACCACTTTGGCCCTTATCGCCGGGGGCATCGAACGTCTCTGCGTGGAACTCAGACACCTGCAGCGCACCGAGGTCCTCGAGGTGGAGGAAGGTTTTTCCAAAGGACAGAAGGGGTCCTCGGCCATGCCGCACAAGAAGAACCCCATCTCGGCCGAAAACATGACCGGGCTGTCCCGGCTGGTGCGCACCAACTCCCTGGCTGCCATGGAGAACATGGCCCTGTGGCACGAGCGGGACATCAGCCACTCTTCGGTGGAACGGGTCATCATGCCCGATTCGACCATCCTTATCGACTACATGCTGGGCCGGCTGAACTCCCTGGTATCCAACCTGCGCATTATCCCGGAAAACATGGACCGCAATCTGAAGGCATCCTACGGCCTGTTCTTTTCCCAGCGGGTTCTGCTGGCCCTGGTGGACACAGGCCTGGAGCGGCAGAAGGCCTACGAGATGGTCCAGAAAGTGGCTATGGATTGCTGGCAGAACAAGGTTCAGTTTCCCGAGGCCGTTCGCGGGGACGAAGCCATCTCCAGCCGTCTCACCCCGGGCAAGCTCGATGAAGTCTTTGATTTCAGCTACTACCTGCGCCAGGAGGATATGATTCTATCCCGGGTCTTCGCAGGGCAGGACGCGTAACTTTCAGCCTCGGATCAAAAAGCATGGATGAACTGAAAAAACGACTGGCCCGGCTTCTCCTGGAGAAATCATACATCGAAGGCGATTTCACCCTGACCTCCGGCCAGAAGAGCGACTACTACTTCGACTGCAAACACACCGCCCTGCACCCCGAAGGGAGTTTTCTGATCGGCAGACTCTTTCTGTCCATGATCAGGGAGATGGACGGCATCTGCGGCGTGGGCGGCATGACTCTGGGGGCCGATCCCCTGGTCAGCGCGGTAACCACCATGTCCTTTGTGGACGGATACCCCCTGCCCGGTTTTATCGTGCGCAAAAAATCCAAAGGACACGGCACCAACCAGTTCCTGGAAGGCCTCAACAACTTCGAGGCCGGCCAGACCGTGTGCATGCTCGAAGACGTGGTTACCACCGGCGGCACCCTGATCACTGCCTGTGAACGGGTCCGGGAGGCCGGCCTGAAGATCGGCGCGGTTCTGTGCGTCCTGGACCGGGAACAGGGAGGACGTGAAAACCTTGCCAAGGCCGGACTTCCTCTTGCCTCCATCTTCACCCGCAAGGAACTGCTCAGCGCGGGCCGGTAAATTCACAGCCCGGAACAGACCGTATTCATCCGAAAAGCGGGGGGAGGAGCGTTTTCGCTCCTCCCCCCGCTTTTCGCCTCCCGGGCCCAATGATTGCAATCACCCCCAGAAATCAAGGACCATTATTGACAGCCACGTCCAATTC
>JAWLGC010000119.1:0-7446 GCA_041685265.1 Desulfomicrobiaceae bacterium
AGAGGTATATGGGGCGTAGAGGTCTCATGAATCCCATTGCTTTGGGGGATATTGAGCTGTGCGTAACATCAGTTACCTAACTGATGTTACGCACCTCCAGCAATCAGGAAGAATTGGCCCACGGATCACACGGATGCACACGGATTGAAGAAAAGACGGATTTTGTATCCTCTTCATTCTTAAATCCGCGTCAATCCGTGTGCATCCGTGGGCAGTTCTCTTCTTTTTCTGCCTCCTACAACCTCGCGTGCGTAACTTCATTTATTTAAGGCACTATTGTATTTTTTACAGCTTGGCAGTCAATTCCTCATGAAAAAATCTCCCCCCATCCGTCGTCGTTTTCGAATCGCCAAAACCCCCACCGTGCTTCAGATGGAAGCCGTGGAGTGCGGTGCTGCGGCTCTGGCCATCATTCTTGGGTATCACAAACTGAACATTCCCCTCAGCCGTCTTCGTGAGGAGTGCGGGGTGAACCGGGACGGCTCCAAAGCGGCCAATGTGCTCAAGGCGGCCCGGGCCCACGGCATGCAGGCCAGGGGGTTTCGCCGGGATGTATCCATTCTGTTTCAGAAAACCGTGTTTCCCTGCATCGTGTTCTGGCGAAACAGCCATTTTCTGGTGCTGGAAGGGGTCAGGGGAGACAGGGTTTCTCTCAATGATCCGGGCGGCGGGCACCGGCGGGTGACCCGGGCGGAGTTTGAACGGGACTACTCCGGCGTGGTGCTCGAGTTTGAACCCGGGCCGGATTTCAAGACCGGCGGGCACCGTTACAACCTGTGGAAAGGGCTTCGGGAGCGGCTGGCCGGAGAACGGGCCTCGCTCCGGCTGATCGTGGGGCTGACCCTGCTGCTGGTGCTGCCGTCTCTGGCCGTTCCGGTTTTTTCCAAGATATTCGTGGACAAGGTGCTGGTGGCCGGTCATGTGGACTGGGCCCTGCCGGTGCTCCTGGCCATGGCGCTGACTCTGGTCATCCACTGCAGCGCCGTCTGGATGCAGCAGCACTACATCCTCAAGCTGCAGACCAAGCTGACCCTGACCTCTTCGAGCAGGTTCATGTGGCATGTGCTCCGGCTTCCTGCCAAATTCTTTTCTCAGCGGTACGCCCCGGAAATCACCCAGCGATGTCGGCTGAACGAGATGGTGGCCGACATGCTTTCGGCACGGTTCACCTCCGGGGTGCTCAACTTTCTGCTGGCCGGGTTCTATGTGCTGGCCATGAGTCTGTACGATCCGATGCTGACCCTGTTTGCTCTGGGGACCATCATGATCAACGGGCTGGTGCTCAAGTATGCGGCCCCCAGGCGGCATGACGAGTTTATGCGTATGGCCCAGGAACAGGGCAAAACCGATGCCGTGACCATGGCCGTGCTGCAGACCATGGATACGGTCAAGGCCCAGGGTATGGAGTCCGACGTGTTCTCTTTCTGGGCCGGAAACCATGCCGGTGCGCTGCGGTCCGCCCAGACGTTGGGAGTGTTGTCCAACATGATGAATCTGGTGCCCATGTTCCTGACCGGACTGACCTCCGTGGTTATTCTCGGCGTGGGCGCATCCCGGGTCATGGCCGGACAACTGACTCTGGGCGAGCTCGTCGCCTTTCAGACCCTGGCGGCCATGCTCTTCGTTCCGGTGGGGCAGCTCATGGCCCTGGCCGGAACCCTGCAGGATGCCGGGGCGGCCATGCGCCGTCTGGACGATGTGCTCAAGCATCCGGCCGAGAGCGACCCCGCAAGCCTTATGGCGGACACGGACACTTTGCTGGGCGGGGCCGTGGACATCAACGGGGCCGTGGAACTCAGGAATATCACCTTCGGGTACAGTTCTCTTGGAGAGCCGCTGCTGAAAGACTTTTCTCTGACCCTTGCCCCTGGAGCCCGGGTGGCCCTGGTGGGCGGATCGGGGTCGGGCAAGTCCACCATCGCCAGGATCGTGGCCGGTCTGTACAAACCGTGGAGCGGCGAGGTGCTCATCGACGGGGTCAACCGGGAGGAGATCCCGCCTTTCGTGCTGCACGACGCGGTTCAGATGGTGGATCAGCAGATATTTTTGTTCAGCGGGACCGTGCGGGAGAATCTGACCCTGTGGGATTCGACCATCAAGGACGAGATCCTGGTCCGGGCCTGCCGGGATGCGGTTATCTATGATGTGGTGGCTTCGCTGCCCGGCGGCCTGAACGGGGTGCTTCTGGAGAACGGGGCCAATCTTTCCGGCGGGCAGCGGCAGTGTCTGGAGATCGCCCGGGCCCTGGTCTGCGATCCGGCCGTACTTATTCTGGACGAGGCCACCAACTCCCTGGACCCGGTCAAGGAGATGCAGGTGGATTTCAACCTCCGCCGTCGGGGGTGCACCAGCCTTATCGTGGCCCACAGGCTTTCGACCATCCGGGATGCCGATGAGATCATCGTGTTGGATAAAGGGCGGGTGGTGGAGCGCGGCACCCATGAGACACTTATGAACCAGGGCGGTGCGTACAGCCGTCTGATTTCTTCGGAGGAGCAATAGATGAGTCATGTGGCTCCCAGGCGGCGAATCGAGCTTGATTCGCCGGATATGGTCTGGCGGGTGGCACGGGGGCGGGTTTCGGTCATGGTCGAGCCTGCACCGGAAAGCGGCCTGCCCCGGGCTTCCGAGACCCTGCTGCGTGTCTCCCAGGGGGGATACGTGTTCGGGGTGTCTTCCGAAGATGTGGCGGACCGGGTGCGGGTGTTTCTGGAAACCTCTCCCGGGGCCAGGCTGGAGCCCATGCTGGCTGAAGATTTTCTGGATTCATGTCGCAGGAATCCGGAAAAGGCCGAACCGCTGGTACTTCGTGTTCTGGAGCAGCTTTCGTCTCATGTCACGCCGGGGATTCCGCCTGCCGGAGTCGCCAAACTGCTCAAACCCGGTGGGAACTTTCGTCTTCCCGGGGGGAGGAGTGCTGCCGGTCTCGCACCCCTCTGGTTTCGGGCGGACACGGGAAGCTGCCTGTACGGCGGCGGAGAAGCCGTGGGACGGCTTCCGGGCGACAGGTTTCATCCTCTGGTGGGCAACATGTGGGTCGAGATGTTCGAAAGCGGCCGTCTGGTCTGCACCCCCACGAGAAACCTGCTTCGGTCGGAACGTTTCTTCGGGGATCTGACCGCCTTTTCGACCCTGACCCTGAATATGATCTTCGAGAAATTTTCGGAGCTGGCTCTGACCACGTTCATGCGCCTGGTGGACAGTTCCCGGCACCGTACCGATGAGTTCGCCACGGCCATGTCCCGGGCCGAGGGAGTGCTTGCTTCCCATGAGACGGATCATGTCGGGGGGAGCGGGGTGCTGGAGACCGTCCGCCGGGTGGGACGGGAGCTGGGCCTGAAGATCAAAGAACCGGCCGAAAAAAAGATCGATCCCGAAGAACGGCTGGGGGATATTCTGGAGTGCAACGACATCTTTTCCCGGGAGGTCGACCTCGGTCCCGGGTGGTTTCGGGAGGACGGTCCGCCTCTGATTGGATTTTTGGACAGCCCCTCTGGTACGGCCGAACCCGTGGCCCTGCTGTCCGGCAGGAAGGGGTACTCCATTGTCGATCCTGAAACTGGTCGGCGAAAACGGCTGACCCGGGAGAGCGCCGACGGGCTGGCGGACCGTGCCCTGCAGCTCTATGCGCCGCTTCCGGCCGGAAAACCGGGGCCGCTTCAACTGGTACGCTACAGCATGACGGGATGCGGCCGGGAACTCTTTCTGGTGGTGCTCATGGGACTTCTGGGCGGTTTGTGCGGGTTCGGGCTGCCCATGGCCATGTCCACCACCGTGGATTCGGTCATCGCCAACGGAGAGTACGGGCTGCTGGGGCAGATCACGGCCGGACTGTTTATGATCGTGCTCGGCAGCGCCACCTTCGAGTTGACCAAGAGCGCGGCCCTGCTCCGTACCGAGACCCGGGCCCAGATGTCCCTGCAGTCGGCCATGTTCGCCCGGGTGCTGCGTCTTCCCGTGGATTTCTACAGGAAATTTCCGGCCGGAGATCTGGCCAATCGGGTTGCTGCCGTGGACAACCTGCGCCGGAGCCTGTCCGGCACGGTTCTGGTGACGCTGCTTTCTTCCACCTTCGCCCTGACCAATCTGGTGCTGCTGGCCGTGTACTCCTGGAAGCTGGCCCTGGCCGTGTTCGTCATATTGTCCGCTACGCTGGCCATCACCTGGCTGGTTATGAAAAAACAGATGAAATTTCAGGCCAGGGTGCAGAACGTCATCGGCAAACTGGCCGGGCTCGAACTGCAGCTGGTGACCGGAATCAACAAGCTGCGTGCTGCCGGGGCCGAATCCAACGGCTTTGCCCGGTGGATGGAGAATTTTGCCGAGCTGCGCAAGATTTCCTACGCCATCGGTCAGGGGACCAATGTGGTCACCGTGTATTCGGCCGGGCTGCCCCTGCTGTCGGGAGTCATCGTGTTCGGGCTGTTCATCTTCAGCGGCATGTTCATGGAACTCTCTTTGGGCAGTTTTTTGTGCTTCAACGCCGCCCTGGGACAGCTCACTTCGGCCGTGGCCGCCCTGAGTTCCATGGCCGTGACCCTGATGTTCATCAAACCCATGTACCAGCGGGCCAAACCCATTCTGGAGGCTGAACCCGAAACGCATGGTGGCCGGAAAGATCCCGGAGAACTCAAGGGGGCGGTGGAAGCGGTCAACATCGGTTTCAAGTACGAAGGGGCCACGCGTCCCACCCTGCAGTCGGTCTCCTTCAGGGCCGATCCCGGACAGTTCGTGGTCATTGTCGGACCCAGCGGGTCGGGCAAGTCCACGTTGCTCAAGCTGCTCCTCGGGTTTCACAGTCCTTCGGCCGGGTCCATCCTGTACGACGGCAAACCCCTGCAGCGTCTCGATCCGGCCAGGGTCAGGAGGCAGATCGGTTCGGTCATTCAGAACGGCGAACTGTTTCAGGGGAATCTTTTTTTCAATATTATGGGAGCTTCGGGAAAAGGCAGCGAAGAGGACGCCTGGGAGGCGGCCCGGATGGCCGCCGTGGACGAGGATATCCGCAGCATGCCCATGGGCATGCACACTTTTGTGCCCCACGGTGGGGGAACCTTTTCCGGCGGCCAGAAGCAGCGGATCATGATCGCCCGGGCCCTGTCCGGAAGACCGAAGATATTTCTGCTCGACGAGGCCACCAGCAACCTGGACAACACCACCCAGGCCACGGTCATGCGCAATCTGCGCCTGGTCAACGCCACGCGCATCGTGGTTGCTCACAGGCTGTCGACCATCAGGGATGCCGATACCATCTATGTCATGCAGGACGGTCGGGTGATCGAGTCGGGTAACTACGAGGAACTGATGAACAAAAAGGGGCTGTTCACAAAAATGGCCGCAAGGCAGATGGAGTGATGGGGTGGGGAATATGAAAGGGAGTCTGGCCTGGTTTCTGTTTGCGGTATCATCTCTGGCCTGTCTGGCATGGATCGGGATCGGCGTCGGGGACGAGCTGCGGGAAAAGGCCGTGTTCGAGGACGGTCCGGCCAGGCGGCTCGAGCTGGCGGGCGCGCCTGGCGACACGGTGCGTGTCGGTATCGTGGGGGACTGGAAACGGCACGGCGCCATTTTGCAGGGAGCTGAAATTGCGGTTCGGGAACTGAATGCAGCGGGTGGGGTGCTTGGATCGTTCGTGGTGCTCGACGTCAGGGATGACGGCGGAACCGAGGACGGGGCCCTGCGCGCGGCACAGGATTTTGCGGACACTCCGGAGATCGCCCTGGTTATCGGTCATACCGAACCGGAACTCAATGCGGCCACGGCCGGGATATACGAGACTTTCGGACTGCTGCGGTTTTCACCCAACTGTGCAGGAGAAGAAGGTTCCGGGGAACGGGGATGGCTGCTGGGAAACGGAAAGCCATCCGAGGTGACGGCCGGAGAAATTCTGGATCTGGCCCGGGAACATGGGTGGACGGAGCTCGGCCTTGTCTATGAGCGGAACTGCCTGAACATGGATCTGGCTCGACGGCTGGAGAGCATGGCTGCCGGGCAGGAGATACGGTTTCCGGTATCCGTTGCCCTTCAAGGAGAAGAGCAGCTCGGCGATGTGTTTGTGCCGGGGTTGAAACGGGAGCGTGGCCTGGATGCCATGGTTTTCGCTGTTTCGGATTCCGCTTTGCCGAGCCTTGTCTCCGATATTCGGGAGGCCGGATTCAGTTGCCCCTATGTCGTTGCCGGAGGGGCGGTTGCAGCTCCCGGCAACACTGGTGCACCGAGCAGGGCTTTTTGTCTCTTCAGGGGGTTGGGGGACGGAGAGGGTGAGCGGGATTTCGAAAAGATTTCCCGGGAGAAGTTCCGGGATATCTCTCCGGGCGAGGCCCTACTCGGGTACGATGCGGTACGGGTTCTCGCGAGAGCCGTGGTACAGGCCGGATCATTTATGCCGAAATCAGTGGGGGAAGTGCTGCGGAGCGGTCTGTGTGATTAAGGTGTTTATATATCAGGCATGGGAAGTGGAAGAGACCGTTTTCAACCCCAGATGCTGTTCCATGGGCAAAAAGTCCTTGTCGGCATGAAGAAGCGGTATTTCATGGACGATGCAGAATGTCCCGATGATGATATCGATGGTTTTACGGACGGTACCCCCCTTTCTTCGCAACCGGCGATAGTTTTCAGCACACTGAGCTGCTGTTCGGCAGTCGAGCAGAGTTCTGCATTCCAGAATGGCCATCACCTCTTTTGCTTTCGTATATTCTTTGTCGGTGCGAAACCCCTGTAAGACTTCGGTCAGGATGATATCTCCGGTAATGATGGGGACCTGCTGAAGCAATTGATCGAGCAGGTTTGTCTGCCAGGTGATTCTGCCGTTGAAATAGTCAATCCAGACAGACGAATCCACCAGAATCATTTGTCGGTCCTCATTTCAGCAAGGTCTTCCCCCCAGGCGAGTTTTCCCCGCCAGGCACGGATTTTTTCCTGTCGCTTTACCTGTACCAGAAGTTTGAGTGCCTGGCTTACGACCTCTTTTTTGGTTTTCAGGTTGCTTAACCTGATCGCCTCGTTCATCAGTTCGTCATCAATGACAATATTTGTTCTCATGGTGTCTCCCGGGTTTGTGTGTATAAAATATATTTTTATACACATCTATTCCTGTGTCAATATGGAATCAGGAATGAGGTTACTGGCCAGCCAGAAATGCCTCATGAAACACGAGGGTTCTTTCCGGAATCTCGTTTATGAACGGGAGCACCAATGATCATGTATTTCTCCGTGTACAAGTGCGACAAACTTATTCAGCCCTGTGCCAGTAGTAGAACTTGGCGTGGAATCCTCCGGTCTGCGCTTCCTGATAACTGGACAGATCCTCACCGTTCAGCTCGGCGATTTCTTCCGGAGTCGGCACAAACGCTTTCTTTTCCTCTGTCACCGTCCAGTGCTCGGATTTCAGATATTGAAGAACCTTTTCCCGTGCCTCGTTCATTATTACAGTCAGAGGCCGGATAA
>JAWLGC010000027.1:0-28937 GCA_041685265.1 Desulfomicrobiaceae bacterium
GATGGATCTCGTCAGGATCATCGGCAAGGTCATCTGGGTCTGCCGGGAATTGGGGTGAGGGGAAGTTGTAAGTTTTGGTAACTATTCAGGTCCTTTTTACAAAATTAGAAATTTTAAATTTAAGAAATTTTAGAAATTTGAGAAATTATAAGACGTTAGCGCCTGCTCTTTCAATTTCTGAAATTTCTTAAATTCTCAACTTTCTTAAATGTATCGTCCGGTATTCAAATTTTGCTGTAACTATTCAGGTACCCTCTCCAGGATTAAGAGGATTATGCTCCTTCGTCGCAGGATTACAGGATTATCCTGCTTCTGACCGTAATCCCGTTATTCCTCTTATTCCTTATAATCCCAGGCTTTTTTAGCCTAGGTGAATAGTTACATTTTACTTTGAATTTCAGGCCCTTGAATCATTAAAATTTTGACCTGAATAGTTACAAGTTTTGCAACTATTCAGGTACCCTCTCCAGGATTAAGAGGATTATGCTCCTTCGTCGCAGGATTACGGGATTATCCTGCCTCTGACCGTAATCCCGTTATTCCTCTTATTCCTTATAATCCCAGGCTTTTTTAGCCGAGGTGAAGAATTACGCTTTTTTTTGGTGTGTTGTGTTGAATTATATAAACCAATGTTATGAAATAGTTAACATCCAGGAGGGCATCATGCAGAAACGGTTTTGTGAGTGCGGCCAGGAAGTGCAGGTGGACTATGTCTGTCCGTCCAACCCCAGGCAGTGGGTTGCCGTGGTGGTCCCGGTTCGGGTGGCGGCTGAGCGGACCGAACCTGTTCGGGTCTGTCCGGGCTGCGGCCGGGTGCTGAACATTGATCGCCTGCTGTAGCCTGCAGGGTCAGGCGAGTCCCAGGCGGTGCTCGAAATAGCGCATGAAATCTCCGGCAAAGCCGATGTCGATGTGCTGCAGGTCTCTGTGCAGTTCCTCCCAGTCCACTCCGTGCAGGGCGGCGTATTCCCCAAGAGCGCGACCGGAGGTGCCGGAATGCACCTCCCGGACGTTGCCTTCCTGATCCCTGCTGTACAGGATATAAAATCCATCGGCATCCAGGGCGATGGAGAATTCAAGGAGCCAGTCGTCTGCGGCACCGGCGGTGTTGATGTGGCCCAGGTGGTGGCCTGGGAGCGAAGCGTCGGTCATGTGGATGTCTCGTTTTTGGTTGATGTGTCGAAGATGCACTCCTGCTCCGGGGCCGGTCTGATCCGTTTCCCACTGCGCATGGAAAACCTGTGCCACGCCTTGAACTGGTAGACGTAAAGCATGATCATGCTTTGAACGACCATGGAGATGAACATGGCCATCCATATTCCGGTTGAGGATCGGAGCACCAGGTGTCCCAGAATGTAGGCCAGGGGAAGGCGGACCAGCCAGGAAGCTCCGCCGGAAATGAACGTCTGGTAGATGGTCGCCCCGGCGCCGGTAAAGGCCCCGCCAAGGATCATCGCGGCCAGGAGAAAGGGCATGGCGGCCATATTGTAGGCCAGGTAGCGCACGGTTTCCGCCTGAACCTGGGGGTCCGGGGCAAGGAACGAGGCCAGGGGTTCGACCACTGTCCAGAGCAGGGCCGTAGAACAGGAAATGAGGACCACCCCGAAGGTCATGATCCGGTATCCGAACCGTTTGGCCTCTTCAAATTCCCCGGCCCCGAGATAGTGTCCGATGAGAATGCTGGCCGTGAAGTTGAAGGCCATGCCCGGGAGAAACAGCAGCGATTCGACCCTGATTCCGGCGCTCATGCCGGCCATGGCCACCACGCTGTTCTCAGGCAGGGAAGCGGTCAGGGCGTACAGGACCATATAGGCGGAATGCCAGACGATCTGGGACAGTCCGGCCGGCCAGGAGACCTTGAACAGGTAGGGCCAGGCCCGCTTCACCCACCGCCAGGGGGCAAAGCTGTTTCTGTGCAGCAGGCCGAGTCGTCCGAGAACGACCAGGTTGAACACGGTGCCGCACAAAATGGAGCCGAAAGTGGCCCAGGCCAGCCCCTTGTAGCCGAGGGCGGGCAGACCGAACATACCGAGCCCCAGGCCGAGGTCGCCGATGGTGTTTACCGTGGTTACCAGGATCATGGCGTACAGCGGGCAAAGCACTTTCTTCTGCGCCCGAAAGATGGCATTGCAGATGACAAAGAGGTAATAGGCCGGGGTCAGGTACAGAAAGACCTCGAGCATGTAGCCCATGATCGGCTCCAGATCGGGCGGGACCTGGAGCAGGGAGAGAAAGGTCTCCCGAAACATGAGCACCGGGACCAGAATGACCAGCCCCGAGACAACCCCTATTTCCAGGCTGAGCCCCACATAGCGCTGCACCCTGCGGCAGAGACCGGCACCGGCGGACTGGCTGATGGCGGCCACAGTGCCGTTGGCCAGGGCCAGGGCCACGACCAGAAAGAAAAACATGGCCTGGGAAACCATGCCCATGCAGGCCTGAACATCCCGTCCCAGTTTTCCGGCCACCCATACGTCCACGAATCCGATCAGGAAGTGGAAGAACATCATCACCAGTTGAGGCCAGGCCAGCTTCCAGATGGTTTTGTATGGGGATCGACGCAGTTCCGCACCGGTGTCGGTGTTGGTGATTATAGCCATTTTTGCTCCTTGTCCCGTCGACTTAGGCGGGGGGGAGGGGCCCGTCAAGAGGACAATAACCGGAGGTGAACGGGATGAAACAAGGACGCTGTCTGTTTCTGACCCTTTTTCTGCTTGTTGCGGCAGGTGGATTGTCATCCCATGCACAGGGGCGCTTTGAAGCCCCTACGGAGGTCAAGGTGAAGGATAAGATTCTCAAGTCCGAAGAAGAGTGGAAAGCGGAACTCTCCCCCGAGGCATACCGTATTCTGCGCAGGAAAGGAACAGAGCCCCCGTTTTCCGGGGAGTACGTGCACAACGTGGAGCCGGGAGTGTATATGTGCGCGGCGTGCGGGCTGCCGCTTTTTGATGCTGCGGCCAAATTCGATTCCAAAACGGGATGGCCCAGTTTCTGGGAGCCGATCCGGCCGGGACATGTGCTGGAGCATGCGGACAACAGTTTTTTCATGCGCCGGACCGAGGTGGTCTGCGCCCGGTGCGACTCCCATCTGGGCCATGTTTTCGAGGACGGACCACCACCGACCGGAAAACGGTACTGCATCAATTCCCTGGCCCTGCACTTCAGACCAGAAGCAGCCCCCGAGGCCGCTCCGTGAGACCTGCGGGGGCGCACGGAGAGAGCTTTATCTTGCCATTGGCGCGCCGACAATATAGGCATGGATCGCTTTTGACGGGGAAATCCGCAGGGACTGTGCCGTCTTAAAATGAATATCAGCAAGGTGAAGCAATGACCGAAAATGAACTCGACCTTCCCTCCGCGGTCAGCCACGTTACCGTGGACGGGAAGGATGTATATCTCGTGGGAACCGCCCATGTCTCCAAAGAGTCCGTGGACGATGTCCGGACCACCATTGAACTGGTCGGGCCGGACTGCGTGGCCGTGGAACTCTGCCCGGCCAGACACGCGGCCATGACCCAGCAGGATGCCTGGAAAAAGATGGATATCTTCAAGGTCATCCGTCAGGGAAAGGCTGTTTTTCTCCTTGTGCAGCTCATCATGTCCTCGTTTTACCGCAAGCTCGGAGAGCAACTCGGGGTCCAGCCCGGAGCGGAGATGATGGAAGGGGTGAAGCTGGCCCGGGAACGCGACCTGGAACTGGTCCTGGCGGACCGGGACGTGCAGGTTACCTTGAAACGGGTCTGGGGATACCTCAGTCTGTGGAACAAGATGAAGTTGCTGGTCGAACTTCTCGGGAGCATTTTTGTTTCCGAGAATGTGGACGAGAAAATGGTCGAGGAGATCAAGAATCAGGATCAGCTGGAAAACATCATGGGTGCCTTTGCCGAATCGTTTCCAGGGGTCAAGGAGCGGCTCATCGACGAGCGGGACATCTACCTGGCCCAGAAGATCCGCTCTGCCCGGGGAAACCGGATCGTGGCCGTGGTCGGGGCCGGGCACGTTCCGGGGATTATGCAGGAGATCAGGCAGGAAACCGATCTGGCTCCGCTTGTGCAGATCCCGCCCAGGGGCAGAACCGGTCTGATTCTGAAATGGGGCATCCCCCTGGCTATCGTGGCCCTGTTCGTGATCGGTTTTTTTCGGGGGGGAGCGTCCTCCTCCATTGACGCCCTGTGGATCTGGTTTCTGGTCAACGGACTGTTGTCCGGAGCCGGGGCGGCAGTCGCCCTGGCCCACCCTCTGACCATTGCCGCCACCTTTCTGGGCGCTCCCCTGACCAGCCTGAATCCCATGATTGCAGCCGGGTGGGTGGCCGGATTGGTGCAGGCCTGGGTCAAACGACCCACGGTGGCCGATCTGGAAGACCTGCCCAACGCGGTCTGCTCGGTCAAAGGGTTTTGGATGAACCCGGTCAGCCGCATCCTGCTCGTGGTGGTCCTGGCCAATGTGGGCAGCTCCCTAGGGACCTTTATTTCCGGAAGCTGGATCGCGGTTCGAGTGTTCTGAGGAACGCTTTAACGGGAAGGGGCATGAAGAAACTTGCGTGGGAAAAGCTCGGGTGACTTAACGGTTATGTAACTGAAGTTACGCACCGATACTCAAACGCCCCTTCGCGTCCTTCGAGGTGAAAGAATCTTACCGCGAAGGACGCGAAGGGGCGCGAAGGAAGAGGGACATGGTGGGGATATTGAGCAGTACGTAACTTCAGTTCAGTAAATAAAAAAGGCGGAACCTTCACGGTCCCGCCTTTTCTTGTTTCCGACAACGCTCAACTAATACGCTTCATCATACCCCAATTCCACGTCAGTCACCTTGTGCCTGAACTGGCGGTACATCCAGATCTGATACATAAGAATGATGGGCACAAAGGTCAGGGCCACGCCGAGCATGATCTGCAGGGTCAGGGTGCTTGAGGAGCCGTTGTGGATGGTGACGCTGTAGGCCGGATTGATGCTCGACGGGAGCAGGGCCGGGAAGATGCCGAGCAGCCCGAACATGGACGTGCCTCCTATGGTCAGGGCAGAGGCACTCCAGGCTCCCCACCAGTTACCGGCCCGGGTCAAGGCTCTGGCCGCGAACAGACCGCCCACCGGGATCAGCAGGACTGCGAACCAGAGCGGGTTGGCCCAGTAGTTGGTCAGCAGGTCCGTGAACAGAGCGGTCATGACCACGAAGATGAGCAGCATGCTCAGAAGCACCGGCCAGATCCGAAGGGCCATTGCGGCTGCCCGCTGCTGCAGACCACCTTCGCTTTTGATGGTCAGCCACAGGGCGCCGTGCATGGTAAAAAGGAGCACGAAGAGAATTCCCCCGGCCAGACCGTACGGATTGAGCAGCGAGAGGATATTGCCCTGGACCACTCCGTTCTGGTCGATGGGAAGCCCCATGAAGATATTGGCAAAGGCCACGCCGAACAGCAGGGCGGGAACAAAACTGCCCACGGTCATACAGCCGTCCCAGACTCTGCGCCAGAGAGCGTTGTCCTCCAGCCCCCTGAATTCAAAGGACACGCCGCGTACGATGAGGGCGAACAGCAAAAGCATAAGCGGGGTGTACAGTCCGCTGAACATGACCGCGTACGCCTTGGGAAAAGCGGCAAAAGTGACGCCGCCGGCAGCGACCAGCCAGACTTCGTTGCCGTCCCAGAACGGGCCCATGGAGTTGTAGATGATTCGGCGGTCCCGGTCGTCTTCAGCCAGAAAAGGCATCAGGGAGCCCAGACCGAGGTCAAATCCATCCAGAATGAAGTACACCGTCCAGAGCACGCCCCAGAGTAAAAACCACGTCGTTTCAAGCATTGCATTCTCCTTTCAGTACCAGGTGTCGGGTTACGCAGTGACCGGTTTCGGGCCTTTTCTGGCGAACTTGGCCAAAAGGTAGATATCCACGGCGCCCAGAAAAGCATACAGCAGGGTCAGGATGACCAGGGAAAAAGCGACCTGGGAGGTGACAATGGGCGAGGCTGCATCCGATGTCCGCATCAGTCCGTACACGATCCAGGGCTGGCGACCCACTTCAGCCAGAACCCATCCGGCCTCGATGGCGATGTAGGGCAGGGGGATGGCCAGGACCATGATTTTGAGGAGTCGGGGGCTTTCCAGAAGCTTGTCCTTTTTGCGCCAGGCCCAGAGACAGAGCAGGGGAAACAGGAAGCCGAGAGCGACCATGATCCTGAAGGATAAAAAGGTGATCAGGACCGGAGGCCTATCCTCCTTGGGAAAATCCTTGAGTCCTTTGACCTCGGCTCCAAAGGAGTGGTAGGCGAGCATGCTCAGCCCTCCCGGGATGCCGAACATCTCCACGGCGTTGGTTTCGTTTTTTTCATCCGGGATGACCAGCAGATTCATGGGAGCGGATTCTGTCGTTTCCCAGTGAGATTCCATGGCTGCCAGCTTGGCCGGCTGAATTTTGGCCACTTCGGATCCGTGATGGTGCCCCTGAACCACGGCCACCACGGAAAAGATCAGGGCGAGGGTCAGCCCCATCCGGAATGATTTGGTAAAAAATCCGATTTCGTTTTTACGCAGCAGGTGATAGGCGCTGACGCCCATGACAAAGAAGCCGCCCAGAATGTAGGCGCCGCTCAGGGTGTGCACGTACTGCTGCCAGGCAAATCCGTTGAAGACCACGGCAAAGAAGTTTTCAAGCTCGGCCCGGCCGTTTCTGATCACATACCCTACGGGGTGCTGCATGAAGGCGTTGGCGATGATGATCCACAGGGCGGACAGGTTGGAGGCGATGGCCACCAGCCAGATAAAGGAGGCGTGCACTTTGGGGGAGAACCGGTTCCAGCCGAAGATCCAGGCTCCGAGAAAGGTCGACTCCAGAAAAAAGGCCACCGTGGCCTCGATGGCCAGCAGGGAGCCGAAGATGTCCCCGACGTATTCGGAGTAGCGGGACCAGTTGGTTCCGAACTGGAATTCGAGGGTGATGCCGGTGACCACACCGAGCACAAAATTGATGACAAAGAGTTTGCCCCAGAATTTGGTCATCCGCTTATATGTTTCATCTCCGGTGCGCACATACTTGGTTTCCATGATGGCCACCAGAATGGACAACCCCAGGGTCAGGGGAACGAAAATAAAGTGGAACATGGTGGCCATGGCGAACTGGAGTCTGGATAAGAACACGACATCCATGCAGGTTCTCCTTGTGGTATTGAGTTGCAAAGCCCTGAGTGCCCGGGCTTCGGCCGAAATGAAATGTCAAAGTGGATCAGAGACGGGTCAGGGCTTCCCGGGCCAGTGAGGCAACAGACACTGTTTCAAGAATCCTGTCCCGGTACAGTTCGATGCGCGAAAAATCCTCCCCAAGCGCGCCCAGCCGGGAAGCGGCTCCATTATGCCCGAGAAGACCGAGCCCCCAGCAGGCGTATCCGCGGTTGTACGGGTCGTCGTCATTCAGCTGACAGAGCAGGTCAGCAGCAGCGGGTTCGGCCATTTTCGGGCGGATCAGAGCCAGCCTGGCCACCCCCCAGACCGCTCCGCGTCGCAGCAGACAGTGCTCGAGAAAGCAGTCCGGACGGCATTCGTCCTCATGGATATATGCCAGAAGATTGGTGTGGTATTCCCCTGCCAGGGATTCATGGTTGGCGAGCACCTCGGCCATGGCTTCGGCAATGCCCCAGCCGATACCCCCGGATTCCTCGTTGAGCATCCAGAGGAAGCGGCGCATGACGACCCGGGCCTGCTCCATGGATTGTTCGGCTATGGCCGGAACCAGGACGCCGAACGCGGTCACCGCGTGCCACTTGATGAGCGGATCCGGGTGAAGCAGGGCTGAAAAGAGGGGGTTGATGACCCGCCGGGAGGGAGGGCCGAGCAGTTCCGGCAGGCGGTCCTCCCAGGTATCGGCCCCGAGCAGATCCAGTGTGAACCGTTTGATGTTTCTGCCTGACGTCATGCTTCCCCCGGCGGTTTGGTGTTGCGGCGCTACGCTTCGATTCTGGCCTTCACGGCCCGGGCCACGGTCCGCCCCAGTTCCACGCATTCGGCCAGAGATTCGTGGGTGGGCACGTTCTTGACCCGTACCCCCGGTGAGACCATCTCGATGCGGGCCTTTTCCATGAACTCGTTCAGGTGTTTCACGGATTCGCCGCTCCAGCCATAGGATCCGAAAGCAGCTCCCACACGTCCGGTCGGTTTAAGGCCTTTCATATAGGTCAGGAAGTCGGCCATGACCGGCATGATCCCGTTGTTGTGGGTGGGACAGCCGCAAACGATGGCCGTGGCGTCGGCCAGTTCGCCCATGACATCGCTGTGGTGGTACGCCTTGAGGTGCATGAGTCGGACCTCGATGCCTTCCTGAAGCATGCCGTCGGCAACGGCCTTGGCCATTTTTTCCGTGCTCTTCCACATGGTGTCGTAGGCGATGACCGCTTTGGGACCGGTGATCTGCCTGCTGTACCGGTCGTAGGCGGCCACGATGTCCGCCACGTGGGAACGCCAGACCACGCCGTGGTCCGGAGCGATCATGTCGATGTCCGGCCAGGTTTCGGAGACCTTGGTCAGCACCTTCTGCACCAGGGGGGAGAAGGGCAGAATGATGTTGTGGTAGTAGTGGCTGGCGGCGTCCATGAGTTCGGACAGGTCATGCTCGTCGTCGAACAGCCTGCTCGAGGCCTTGTTCAGGCCGAAGGCGTCATTGGAGATGAGCAGTCTGTCTTCGGGAATATAGGAGAACATGGAGTCGGGCCAGTGCAGCATACGGGTTTCCATGAACTGGACGGTCCGCTTGCCGATGGACATGGAGTCCCCGGTCTTGACCACTTCATACGGCCAGTCCGGCTGGTGGAAATGGTCCAGGAGCATGGTTTTGCCCTGGGTGGAGCAGTACAGTTTTTCCGGCTTGATCCTGTCCATGAGCCAGGGCAGGGCTCCGGAATGATCGGGTTCGATGTGGTTGGCTACCACGATGTCGATCTCCTCCAGTTTCACCAGGGAACGGATCTGATGATAGAGGTCGAGCTTGAATTTTTCCGGGACCGAGTCGAACAGGGTGATTTTTTCGTCCAGAACCAGATAGGCGTTATATGAAGTCCCTTTGCGGGCCAGGGAGTAGCCGTGGAAATCGTGTTCGTTCCAATCCACGACCCCGACCCAGTAGATATTTTCTTTGATCTGAATGGGAGGCATAGTCTTTTCCTTGAAAACCCGGCTTCGGTTGAACCGAAGCCGGGCAGAATTGTTTACAAAATCGGTTGGTTATTCCTTTTCAAAGTCTTCCTTTCCTGCTCCGCATACGGGGCAGGCCCAATCATCGGGCAGTTTTTCAAACGGGGTCCCTGCCGGGATATCGTTTTCAGGATCACCTTCTTTGGGATCGTAGACATATCCACAAACAGTGCAGACATAGGTATCCAAATTGAAATCTCCTTGAGTTGTTCTGTTCAGTACGGAAATGCGGTGAGTCATACCGGTTTCATTTTGTATCGAGATGTTTTGGATGAGGTCTGTCATCCAAATTGGAAGCTGTTCCAGCCGCCTTCTTCGGTCAGACCAAAATGAATTCGGTATCAGGCTTCCGCCTTCCAGTGTCCGTGCAGATTACAGTATTCCCGGGCAGTGACGTTGTCGGCCTGGACACAGAACTCGGCTTCCGGAGCCTGGCCCGGCGCAAGAAACTGGCGATAGGATTTTCCGTCGGCAATCAGCTCGATCCACTGGATGTAGTGCTTCTCCTCCATGGGGTGCGCCACGGAACCGACAACGACCTTGAATCCGGTCGCGGTCTTTTCAATAACCGGGATATGCTTTTCCCTGGCCGCGTCAACGGTTCCTTCGGCCATGAGCTTCATGGGCTCACCGCAACAGACAAGATCACCAGCTCCGCCCTGAAGAACTTCAACAATATTGCCACATGCGTCACATTTGAAGATCTGGAGTTTCTCAGCCATTTCTTTCTCCTTTTTTAGGACGTTTCAGAAGGGAAATCTTTCCCGAATCAGTCAATTCGATCTACCAGCTTTCAAAAGAAAATCAAACCGGAATTTCATTTCGAGAATGGAAAAAGGTGCGTCGATCAGTGTGCCATACCCGGGGTGTCCGGTTTCTTTTGGCAGTGAGGACATACTCCCTGGAATTCCAGGCGGTGGCCTACGATGATGAAGTTCGAGTCAACCCCCTCATTGAGGTCGGGGAGGTCACGGGTCAGGGTCACGTCCCCCACCCGGCCGCAATGGATGCACCGGATATGGTGGTGTAAAGAGGTGTCCCCGTCGAACCGCTTCTGCTGACCGGCCACCTCGATTTTCAGGATCAGTCCGCAGGTGCTGAGGACTTCGAGGTTGCGGTAGACCGTCCCGAGGCTTATACGCGGGAGCCGCTTACGGACCATTTCGTAAAGTTCATCCGCCGTGGGATGGCTGGTCACTGCCTGCAGCTCTTCCAGGATGACTTTGCGTTGATTGGTCAGTCGCATATCTTTTCCGAGTTTTTCTTTCATACTATGAGAACCTCGTTCTTAGTTAGTAATCATTCTTATTCCCGAATATCGGGTATGTCAAGAAAAAGGAGTATGTTGCCCGGATGTGAGTGGGCGAGTCGGCGCAATGTGTGGATAAAAAGAAGGGAGTTCGGCTCATGCGGAGGGGTGGATAAACCCGGGGAGATCGGCAAGGGCCGCGAGGACCTGGTCCGGGGTGACGGCACGCATGCAGGCATACTCCTTCGGGCATCTCTTTTTGCCGTGCAGGGAGCACGGGGCACAGGAAAACGATTCCTGCAAAACGGTATCCCCGGGGCCGCACGGATAAAACCCCCATTCCCGGGAGGTGGGACCGAACAGGGCCACGACGGGCGTTCCCACTGCCGAGGCCATGTGCATGGGCCCGGAATCACCGGTTACCAGGCAGGTGCATGCCGAGAGTACGGCCGCGGTTTCCCGCAGTCCCGTCCGGTTGGTCAGGTCGCGGGAGGAGGCGGCAACCAGGGGGTTTTCGTTCCTTCCCAGCACGAGCCAGGACAGGTTTTGCTCCTCAAGCTTTTCGATGAGCGCAAGCCAGTTTCTTCGGTCCCACTCTTTGGCCGGATGGGTGGAGTAAGGGTGCAGGGCGATCACCGGGCCGTTCAGCAGCAAAGGGAACTTCTCCGTGACAGTGCGGTGCTCGCTGTCCCTGACGAACATGCGCGGGAGCAGGTCTTTCCGGCCCGGAGGGCAGGACTCAAGGGCCAAGGCGTAGCGCTGGGGAACCGTGGTCCGGCGCAGACCGGCCCCGAAAGCATCGAGACGGGTCTTCAGGAATACCCGCCGTTGGAGGCTCTTTTTGGGGTAGGCAAAGGTCTGCCCGGGCCACAGCAGACCAAGGATTCTGGTCCGCAGGGAGCCGTGCAGGTCGACCAGAGGAAAGCGGCCGTGGGTTGTTTTCAGACCCCGGACAAACCGCAGCCAGGGACCCGGCTTGAGCTGATCATCGGAAACGGTCAGAATTTCAGTCACGGCCGGATGCGTCTCAAGGATCGGGGCCAGTCCGGCCCGGGTGACGACCGAAAATGTCCAGCCATGGGTTCTGTACCAGTAGGCCAGAACCCCGGTGGTCAGGATGAGATCCCCGAGGGCACTCAGGCGGATGGTCACAAAGTGTGTCGCGGGTGCGGGGGTCATGAGCAAAGTTCCCTGTAGACCCGCATCAGGTCTGCGGCCACTGCTCGGCCGGAAAAGCGTTTGATCTGCTCCCCGGCTCCGGCACGCAGGGAGGCACGCAGCTCCTTGTCGGACAGAACGCGGAGCATGGCTTGGGCCAGGAGGTCCGGACGGTCCGGATCAATGTACAGGGCTCCGTCTCCACCGACCTCGGAGAAACAGGAACCGGTGGAGGTGATGACCGGGGTGGAACTGGATAAAGCCTCGAGGATGGGGATGCCGAACCCCTCGAACCGGGACGGGTACACGAACAATGACGCCTGTCTGTACAGTCCGGGCAGATCCCGGAACGGGACCGTGTCCAGAAACCGGAGCAGGTGTTCGATGCCCAGGTCGCGCCCGGCCCGGACCAGCAGGTCTCTGTACCCCCCGCCCCTGCCGACCAGCAGCAGCGGAATGCGTCGGGATCCGGGAATCCGGGCCATGGCCCGGAGCAGGTTCAAACAGTTTTTGCGTTCGATCAGGGAGCCGACATAGAGTATGTACTGCTCCGGGAGGTTGTATGCATCCCTGAGCCGTTGCCGCTCACCAGCGGGTGTCGGCCGCCCGAACGCCGCATCGCAGGTCTGGTACACGACCCTGATTTTTTTCCCGGAGATGCCGAAGAACTCCTGCACGTCCCGGGCGGTCTGTTCGCTGATGGCGATGACCAGGTCCGCTTCCCGGCAGCTCCGGCGGTATTTGGCGGCGTAGATACGGGCGTTGGCCGGGCCGTACAGCTTTGGATAGCGCATGAAGATCAGGTCGTGCATGGTCACCACGGTCCTGATTCTGGTTTTTCCAATGCCAAGGGGGAGTTCGTGGGACAGACCGTGAAAAATGTCCATCCCGTCCCGAACCAGGTCCCGGGAGAGCAGGGCCGTGCGCCACAGTCGGCCCGCGGCACGTAGAGGACGTGGCGGCAGATGAACCTTCAGATCCGGGAGACACGGGACCGAGGCGCCGGGGTCACCCTGTTTCGGGGTATACAGGTGATAGTCGTGTTCGGGATGGAACTCGTGCAGCAGGGAAAGCGTGCTGCGGCTGTAGTTGCCGAGACCGGTCCGGTTCAGGAAAAAGCGTTTCGCGTCAAATCCGATATTCATAGGGAAGAGTGTGGTAAGGGTTAAGGCGTTGAGCAATTCCTGAGATATGCTGTTTCAGACCGGACCCAGATACTGCAGGTCCATGTCAGCTCGGGGCGGCATCGCCCGGCCAGGAACGCGGCGCGGGTCATCCGAGGGAGAACCTGGTCGCCAGCCAGCGGGCGGTCAGTTCGAGATTCGGGGCGACGAAATCCGGGGCCGGGGCCTGCTGGTCGGACAATTTATATTGTTCTTTTTTACCGTGTCCCGTCAGGACCAGGACGGCCGCTGCCAGTCCCGCGTTGCGGGCGAATCCGACATCAGCCAGCTTGTCGCCGATCATGACCGATTCTTCCGGGTGCAGCCGGTGCCGGGAGACCAGCTCGGTCCACATTCCGGTTTTCGGCTTGCGGCAGGAGCAGCCCGCATCCGGGGTGTGCGGACAGTGCAGGGTATCGGTAAGGATTACCCCGTGGACATCCAGCAGCTCCAGGAGCCGGTCCTGAACAGCCAGATAGTCGGTTTCCGGAAAGTAGCCGCGACCGATTCCGCTCTGATTGGTGAGCAGGAACAGACGGCACCCGGCCCGCTGCAGGGAGTGCAGGGCCCGGGGGACTCCGGGGAGCAGCCGGACCTCATCCGGTTCGTGCAGATAGTTGCACTCCCGGATCAGGGTGCCGTCCCGGTCGAGCAATATATTGCGCAGTCTCGGCCGGCCCGGGAAGGGAGGAGGCGACATGATGATATCCGTGGCTGAGGTTTTTGACTGGCGCGCAGGGTGCCGGCCCAACAGGAACAGCGTTTTTGAACCGGAATCGGGGCGAGGTCAAGTCTGCCCGGCGCAGGTGGACCGGTTATTGCTTGGGAGGGCAGTCAGGAGGTCGGAGCATGAGCCGGTCGGGTCTGTTCGGTGGTGAGGGGGCCTGTTATTGCTTGCACCGGTACAGGCCATTTGCTAGAAGACGCCAAACTTGAACCTGTAGCAGCGCCGGACTTAAAAAAATTATGTTCGAACTCATTGTGGTCGTCGGACTGGCCATTCTCATCTCCGCTTTCTGTTCAGTGGCCGAAGCGGTTTTGTATTCTGTACCGTGGAGTTTTATCGAGCGGTTGCGTGAGGACGGAGCACGAGCCGGTGAAACTCTGGCCCATCTGCGAAACAACATCGACCGCCCCATTACGGCCATCCTGACTCTGAACACCATTGCCAACACCGCCGGGGCTGCCGTGGCCGGTGCAGTGGCCGCCAGGGTGCTCGGCACGGAAAATATGGTTTATTTTTCCCTTGTCTTTACGCTGGCCATCCTTATTTTTTCCGAGGTTCTGCCCAAGACCATCGGTGTGATGTACACCAGAACCCTGGCTCCGTTTCTGGCCAGGCCCCTGCTGGTATTGGTCTGGGTGCTGCGCCCGGCCATCGTGCTTGTCGGCACGGTGATCAGGGGGGTCCAGAAAAACAGGAAACACCAGGAAACATCGGCAGAGGATCTGCTGGCCACCATCAGCCTGGCCCGCCGGGCCGGCGGGATCGAGGCCCGCGAAGCCATCTCCATGCAGAACATCCTCTCACTGGACAAGAAAACGGTCAGGGAGATCATGACTCCAAGGACGGTTATCTTTTCCCTGCCTGTGGGGTTGACCGTAGGCGAGGCCAAGCAGCGGGACACTCACTGGCCGCACAGCCGGATACCGGTCTACGACAATGACGACACCGAAGACCTTATCGGGCTGGTATACCGGAGACAGCTTCTCGAGGCCCTGGCCAATGCGCAGGACGACAGACAACTCAGCGAACTGATGAAGCCGGTCCGGTTCGTGGTTGACTCCATGACTCTGGACAAGCTTCTGGTCCGGTTTCTCGAATCCCGGGTCCACCTGTTCGTGGTTCTGGATGAGTATGGCGGGTTGTCCGGCGTGGTCTCTCTGGAGGACGTTCTGGAGGAGATCCTGGGCAATGAAATCGTGGATGAAACCGACCAGGTCGTGGACATGCGTGAACTGGCGAGACAACAGCGACAAAGCCTGAGCAAAGCCCGAACCGAGGGGAAGGGGAAACGTTCCCGGCCCTCATCGAATCTTCCGGGCGGCAGCTCCGGTGAAAAGGACAGCATATGAGTCAAAAAAAGAACCAGAAAATGATCTACCTTCTGGCGCTCCTCTTTCTTGGAGGAGGTATCGGCTACCTGGTTTTTTCCGGGGTGTCTCAAAATTCGGTCTACTTTCTGAATGTTTCCGAAGCACTGGCCATGGAGACCGGGGAACTGCAGCAGGCCCGGTTGTTCGGTCAGGTCCATGCGGACGGGATCGAGCGCGATCCTCGCTCGCTCGGAGTCTCCTTTATGCTCAAGGACAAGGAAGATCCCGGCCGTATGCTTCGGGTAACGTATCAGGGCGCGGTTCCCGATACGTTCAAACCCGAAGTGGAGGTTATCGTGGAAGGGGGGTTCAATCCCTCGGGCACGCTTTTTACTGCTAAGACCCTGCTTACCAAATGTCCGTCCAAGTATGAACAGAACGAGCAGGGTGAGATGCGCCCCCCGCAATAACTCCCGCCCGTTTCTCTTCTCTTCCGTGATGTCGGGCCGAGTCGCTTTCGGCCTGAGAAAATGCCCTTCAAAATGTTCGGCGAAAAAAGCCGGTAGGTGATTCATGCACGAAATTGGATTTTTCAGTCTGCTTCTGGCCCTGTTCTGCTCCTTCGGACTTGCCGGGCTGGGGTGTTATCGAGCCTGGAACGGCGATTCCGGATATGTCCGTCTCATGGAGCGGGGACAGTATCTGTGCACCGCAGCCATTGTTCTGACCTCTGCCATTTTACTGTACGCTCTGGCTACCAGGGATTTCTCCTTCGCCTATGTGCGGGACTACACTGACACATTCCTGCCGCAGTTCTACGCTCTGACCGCGTTCTGGGCCGGGCAGGACGGCTCCTTTCTGTTCTGGGTGCTGTGCATTGCCCTGTTCGGGGTGTTTGCTGTTCTCTCGCCCGGATACCGGAGGCTTTCCCCCGAGGTCCGTCAGTATTTCTGGATCTTCTTTTTTCTGATTCAGGGTTTTTTCCTGGTCATGCTCACCGGACCGAGTAATCCCTGTATCGAACTGGTCCCCGCTCCGGTGGAAGGGCGGGGCCTGAACCCGTTGCTGCAGAACCCGGGCATGATTTTCCATCCTCCTCTGCTTTTTCTCGGGTATGCCGGATTCACCATCCCCTTCTGTCTGGCCCTGGCCATCAGGCTGGCCGGTGACAACAAGAGCTGGCTGGACGCCTCCGTGAACTGGGTCCTGGTCTCCTGGATCTTTCTGACCGCCGGCATTGTTCTCGGGGCGTGGTGGGCCTACATGGAGCTCGGCTGGGGCGGGTACTGGGCCTGGGACCCGGTTGAGAACGCCTCCCTTATTCCCTGGCTCAGCGCCACCGCTTTTTTGCACACCTCCATAATTTCCAGGCGGCGGGGTGCCCTGTACCGGACCAATTTCTTTCTGGTCGGGCTGACCTTTCTGCTGTGCATTTTCGGCACCTTCGTGGTCCGCAGCGGCATTATCGACTCTGTCCACGCCTTTGGCGGCAGCGAGGTGGGGATGCCTCTGCTCTGGGCCATGCTTATCGGCCTTGGGTTGACCCTGTTCGTGACCTTCAGGTCGCATGAGGGGGAGGCCACTCATCTGGACGAGTTGTGGAGCAGACCGGGCCTGCTCATGGTGGCGGGGTGGATTCTTCTCGGTGTGGGGCTGATCGTGTTTCTCGGCGTAAACTGGCCGGTGCTCAGTACATTGTGGAGCGATAATCCGGTGGGGCTGGACGCCGGGTTCTATAACCGGGTCTGTCTGCCCCTGTTGGCCCTGCTGACCCTGGCCCTGGCCGTATGTCCCTGGATGCATTGGAAGCAGGGAGTCGCCAACCCGTCGATGCTCGCCCTGGTGACCGGGGTGGGAGTGGCCGCGGGGTTGGTCTTCGGGCTGAAGGGAATCACTCATCCGGTGGCCCTGCTCGGGGCCGCAGCGGCCTGTATGGCCATGACGACCATCGTGCTGCTGTTCGTGACCCAAAAGGATGTCCGGGCCCGCCGCTATGCCTGGGGTGCGTACGGAGTCCATCTCGGTGTGGCCATGATGGCTCTCGGTGTGGCCTTTTCCGGTCCATACCAGCAGGCGGGCGAGGCGGTCCTTGAAAAGGGGGGAACCATGACCCTTGGAGAGTACTCCCTGACCTACGATCACTTCCGGGAGGATCACACCCCGGCCATGGAGGTCTACGAGGCCCGGCTGCAGGTGGAACGTGACGGGGTCAGGGTGGGGACTCTTACTCCCCAGAAACGGATGTACCGCAACTTCTCCCAGACCTTTGCCGAGGTTTCGGTCATCCCTTCCCTCGGGGATGAGCTCTACGCGACCCTGCTCGGCTTCAACGAGGATCAGGATGTCAGTGTCAAGGTGTCCATCAATCCCCTGGTGAACTGGATCTGGATCGGGGGAACCCTCATGTGTCTGGCCGCGTTTTTGTGCTGGAGGACCGGTCGGAGGAAGGGGTGATGGATTTTGGTGGTTCGGGCCTGCTGCACCTTGAGGGAGTGAGCCATTTTTTCGGGCCGCGGCTCATTTTCAAAAATGTCTCTTTGGTCCTCGGGCCCGGCCGTGTTCTGCTGGTGGCCGGGCCCAACGGGGCCGGAAAATCCACTCTGCTTCGGATTATGGCCGGGCTTGTCGAGCCGAGCCGGGGAGAGGTGCGACGCGGGCCGGGCCCGGAGAATGTCGCCTATATGGGGCATGCCACCTTTCTCTATCCCGGGCTGACCGCCCTGCAGAACCTGCAGTTCTGGAACTCCATGTATGAAATCGCTGCGCACGAGGATGCGCTTCTCGATCTGCTCAAGCGGGTCGGGCTGCACCGGTTCGCGCATGAGCGGGCCGGGACTTTTTCCCGTGGCATGGCCCAGCGGCTCAGTCTGGCCCGGGTTCTGCTCATCGATCCGCTTCTTCTTTTTCTGGACGAACCGACCACCGGGCTGGATACCGGATCGCAGGAGATGCTCTTTCAGGAGATCGAGGCCTGCCGGCAGCGGGGCGCAAGCGTGGTCTGGGTCAGTCATGATGTCGGGCGGGACGTGAGTCGGGCCGATCTGGTGCTGGAGATTCGCGGGGCCCGGGCCGGGTACTGCGGTCCTGCCGATGCCTATTTGGCTGCGGGAGAAGGACATGCGTAAGGCGCTCTGTATTGCGTCCAAGGATCTGCGTCAGGTGTTTCTGGGCGGAAGCGGGCCTGTCCAGGCCATTCTTCTGGGGCTGTTGCTGGTGTTTATCTTCAGCCTGTCCGCAGCTCCGGGGGAGCGCATCCCGGCTCAGGGTGCCGCGGCTATTTTCTGGCTGGCATCCAGTTTCAGCCTTGTGCTCATCTTCAATACGCTGTTTCACATGGAAGAGGAAAACGAGGTGGCCACGGCCCTGCTCCAGGCCCCGATCTCCCCGCAGGGAGTGTGGCTGGGCAAGGCGATTGGCGGCATGGTGCTGCTTCTGCTGACCCAGCTTTTCTTTCTCCCCGCCATTATCGTTTTTCTCGGGGTGGAACCTCCTGATGACCTGCTTTTGGGCGGGCTGCTGGTGCTCGGTGTGGATGTGGGGTTGACGGTGCTCGGCTCGCTGCTCGGCGCCGTGTCTCAGGGCAGCGAAGCCAGGGATTCACTGTTGAGCATTATCGTCTTTCCGTTGCAGATTCCCCTGCTTCTGGCCGGGATCAAGGTGGGCGCGGCGTTGCTGGCAGGGGAGCAGATGCAGGGGTACATGGACTGGTTCGGGATTGTCGGGGCCTTTGACGCGGTGTTTTTAGGCGCAGCGCTGATTCTGTTTCCCTTTGTGTTCGGAAGTGAATAACTGAAGTTACGCACCGTTGCTCAAATTCCCCCTTCGCGGTAAAATTTTTTCCCCGCGAAGGACGCGAAGAAA
Source organism: Desulfomicrobiaceae bacterium (assembly GCA_041685265.1). GTDB lineage: Bacteria > Desulfobacterota > Desulfovibrionia > Desulfovibrionales > Desulfomicrobiaceae > JAWLGC01. The sequence continues at coordinate 18,642 of JAWLGC010000027.1, forward strand.
CGCGAAGGAAGAGGGGGCATGGGTCGTATAGGTCCCATAAGTCCCATTGGTTTTTTGAGAAAACCGAGCAGTGCGGAACGTCAGTGAATAAAGGAGTCAAAAACTGTGAATCTGAACAATTTTGCAGCACCGTCAGCCGTACTGGCCGGGATCTGCCTGGCAGTGGCCCAGTATTTCGTCTGGGTCTACGCCCCGGTTGAAGCCAGCATGGGCCAGGTACAGAAGATTTTTTACACCCACCTGCCTCTGGCCTGGTGGGCGCTTTTAAGCTTTTTCGGGGTGTTTGTCGCCAGTGTCGCCTATCTTGTCACCAGACGGGAACAGTGGGACCTGCTGGCAGGAACCTTTGCCGAAATCGGGGTGCTGTTCAGCGGCCTGGCCCTGATCACCGGTTCGGTGTGGGGCCGGGCGGCCTGGAACACCTGGTGGACCTGGGATCCGCGGCTGAGCACCACCCTGGTGACCTGGTTTGTGTACACCGCGTATCTGGTCCTGCGCAGCGCTGAAATCGGCGGGGCCGGGCAGCGAAAAATTCGGGCCGTGGTCGGGATTGTTGCTTTTGTGGACGTCCCGCTGGTGTTTTTGTCGGCCCGTATGTGGCGCTCCATCCATCCGGCCGTGTTTGCCTCAAAGGGAGGGGGACTGGAACCGGAGATGTGGACCACGGTACTGGTCAGTGTGGCTGCCTGGGGAGTGTTTTTCGCGGCCCTGGTCATGGTCCGGTTCGCGGGGCTGCTGCAGCAGGAGCGGGTGAATGGTCTGCTGGCTGCTCGACGCAGTTTTGAGTGAAATTGAACGCAATCGTATACCAAATGATTGCCGTAATTTTGTAGAGACAAGGCATGTCCTGTTTCTACATGAACGAGGAAACAATGAACTATCTACTGATCGCCAATGTCTGCGTCTGGCTGGGGGTGGCCGGGTATGTCCTGATCATCGCCCTTGGGCAGAAGAAAACCGAAATGCGGATCAACCAACTGGAGATGCTGCAGGATGACTAAGAGAAGCGGGCAGGGCATGTCCAATTCAGTGCGCAAGGGTGCGCTGCTGGTTGCCGGGATCTCCCTGGTGGCCATGATCGTCTATTCCGTGGGGTACCGTATGGATCACCCCTCCCTGACCAAACGCAACCAGGCCCCGGCCGGGCAGTCGGCAATGGGTGACAATCCTATGGCCATGGTCGGGACATTAATGCAGAAGTTGCAGGAAAATCCCGGGGACGTGCACATTATGTCCACCCTGGGGAGAAGTTTCATGTCCATGGAGTCCTTTGAGCGGGCTCTGACATTCTGGGACATGATTCTGGAAGTGGAACCGGAAAACACCATGGCCCTGAATCAGAAGGGAGTCTGCCTGTTTCGATTGGAACGGTTTGCCGAAGCGGTGGTTCCTCTGGAAAAAATTCTGGAACTTGACGGGGAGAATCTGCACGCTCATTTCAACCTCGGCGTTCTGTACAAACATTATCTGAAGGACGAGGCCGCGGGAGCGTCCCATTTTCAGGCCGTTCTGGACGGGAAGCCGGATGATCCCGACCTGCTCGAGGCCGTACGCAGCGAGCTCAAGGAGTGATTCCAGGTTTGACAGGGTGTCCTGGTTGGTGATAAATGCCGGCACTTAGAAATCACAATTGGATAAGTGTATGCGAGGCATTGGGCCACCGGGGGTGGTATCCGACCAGGTTCACTTTTTTTGGAGGAGGATGAAGATGAAAAAACTGATAGCAGGGATTGTTGCGACGGCCTGTCTGACCATCGGCCTGGCCGGGGTCTCCTTTGGCGCTGATACGGTCAAGCTGGCCGTGGTCGGCGCCCACAGCGGCGACCTGGCATCCTACGGGCTGCCCACGGTCAATGCCGCCAAGCTGGCCGTGGCCAAGGTCAATGCCGAAGGTGGCGTTATGGGCAAGCAGGTCGAACTGATTGTTCAGGACGACCAGTGCAAGCCGGAGCTGGCCACCAGTGCTGCGACCAAGGTCGTCTCCGAAGGAGCCGATGTGGTCCTCGGCCATATCTGCAGCGGGGCCACCAAGGCCGCCCTGGGCATCTATAAGGATGCAGACATCATCTGCATGTCTCCTTCAGCCACCAACACCGCGCTGACCGCCAGCGGAGACTACCCCAATTTCTTTCGGACCATCGCCTCCGACGATGATCAGGCCATCGTGGAGTACGAGTTCGTGCTGAACACGCTCGGGGCCAAGACAGTGGCCATCATCCACGACAAGGGCGATTACGGAAAAGGGTTTGCCACTCTGGTCAAGGATTATATCGAGAAAAGCGGCAAGGCCGAGGTGGTCCTGTTTGAAGGGGTCACTCCCGGGGCCGTGGACTACACCGCCGTGGTTCAGAAGATCCGGCGGGCCAAGCCCGACTGCGTCGTATTCGGCGGGTACCACCCCGAGGCGTCCAAGATCGTGACCACCATGCGCAAGAAAAGAATGAAGACCCCGTTCCTGTCCGAGGATGGTGTCAAGGATGATACCTTTATCAAGGTGGCCCGCAAATACGCCGAGGGCGTGTATGCAACCGGACCCATCGACGTCTCCAAAAATCCCATTCATCTGGAAGCCGTGGAAGCGCACAAAAAAGAGTTCGGTTCCGAACCCGGGGCATTTTTCGATAACGCCTACGCTGCGGCCCTGGCCCTTTTGAACGGAATCGACAAGGCCGGAACCACCGAATTTGCCGCGGTCAAGAAAGCGCTGCAGACGGAGTTCGTGGAAACCCCCCTGGGAAGGATCAAGTTTGATGCCAAGGGAGACGCCGAAGGTGTCGGCTTCCTGATGTATCAGGTTCGAAACGGACAGTTCGTCGAAGTTGAATAGCTTTCTCGAATCTGTATCGATCTTTGTCATAGGGGCAGGTGGAAGCCTGCCCCTATGACTTTATTGTAAGTAAGGTCCGAGCCTACAGCGAGAGCACAATGGAATATTTTCTGGAATTGTTTTTCGGCGGCTTGACCCGGGGGAGCATCTATGCCCTTATCGCCCTCGGGTACACCATGGTTTACGGGATCATCGAGCTGATCAACTTCGCCCACGGCGAGATCTACATGATCGGCGCGTTCACGGCTCTGATTGTGGCCGGAGTGCTCACAGCCCTCGGGTTCAACTCCGTAGCGATCCTTATTCTGGCCACCATTGTGGCCGTCATCTATTCCTCGGCCTACGGGTACACCATCGAGAAGATCGCCTATCGGCCCTTGCGCAGCGCCCCCCGGCTCTCTCCCCTGATCAGCGCCATCGGGATGTCCCTGTTTCTGCAGAATTACGTGCTGCTGGCCCAGACCTCTGATTTTCTCCCCTTTCCCGAGCTCCTTCCCCATTTTGAATTCATGGACCCCTACTACACGATCATGGGATCGGCCGAGCTGATCATCATCCTGACCACGGTCACGGTCATGATCGCGCTGACCTGCATGATCAAATTCACCAAAATCGGCAAGGCCATGCGGGCCACGGCCCAGAGCAAAAAGATGGCCATGCTGGTGGGTGTAAACGTGGACAAGGTCATCTCCATGACCTTCGTGACCGGATCGGCCCTGGCCGCCATCGGCGGGGTGCTTATCGCCTCCCATATCGGGCAGATCAATTTTTATATCGGGTTCATTGCCGGTATCAAGGCCTTTACCGCGGCCGTGCTCGGCGGTATCGGGTCCATTCCCGGCGCGGTTCTCGGAAGTCTTATTCTCGGCTGGACCGAAAGTTTCTGCACCGGCTACATCTCAAGCGATTACGAGGACGTGTTCGCCTTTGCCCTGCTGGTTCTCATTCTCATTTTTCGTCCCGCCGGATTGCTGGGCAGGTCCTCGACACAAAAGGTTTAGGCGGCCTTCGGGCTTCGGACGCCTGCCTGCAGGCGTGCTCTGACACGGATAAACGCATCGGATGTACTACATGGCTGGTTTCAAGAGATCCCTCCTCGTTTCCCTCTGGTTCATGTTTCTGACCTTTCCCATTATGGGAGTCCGGGTCGATCTGTACGAGGGCACTGTTGTCTGGCGGTGGCAGAATGTGCTGCTTCTCGGCCTCGGAACCTTTGTACTTTCCTTTGTCTGGAGATTTCTGATGGCCCGCAAGGAGCGGGGGGCCAAAGCCGAAGAGTCCGGGGAGGTCCGGGAATCCCCGCTGCAGCGGTTTCTGGCCGATCGTAAAAAGGTGACCACCGTTCTCATCGCTCTCGGGGCGGTGGCCCTTGTCTTTCCCGGGCTGGTTTCCACCTACCAGGTGAATATCATGATTTCGGCTCTGATCTACGTGGTCCTGGGGCTCGGTCTGAATATCGTGGTCGGTCTGGCCGGCTTGCTCGACCTTGGATATGTGGCTTTTTATGCGGTGGGGGCATATGCCTATGCCCTGCTCAACCTCCATTTCGGGCTCGGATTCTGGACGGTTCTGCCTCTCGGGGCCGTGCTGGCCGCCGTGGCCGGGATCCTGCTCGGTATTCCCGTACTCCGACTTCGCGGAGACTACCTGGCCATCGTTACCCTCGGGTTTGGGGAGATATTTCGTCTGGTGCTCGAGAACTGGAACGCGTTTTCCCAGGGGCCGAGCGGGATCGCCAACATTCCCCGGCCCGGCTTTTTCGGTATGGAGATGGATCTGGCCCAGGCCTCGACGTACATCTATTATCTGATGATCGGCCTGGTCCTGTTGACCATTTTCGTGGTCAACAGGCTGCAGAACTCCCGCATCGGACGGGCCTGGCTGGCCCTGCGTGAAGATGAGATCGCCTGTCAGGCCATGGGTATCGACAAGATGAAGACCAAACTGATGGCCTTTTCTCTGGGAGCCACCTGGGCCGGCATCGTCGGGGTCATGTTCGCTGCCAAGACCACGTTCATCAATCCGGCCAGCTTCACCTTTCTGGAATCGGCCATTATTTTGTCAATTGTCGTGCTCGGCGGGATGGGGTCGGTGCTCGGGGTCATTCTGGCCGCATTGATCATGATTCTGCTTCCTGAATACCTGCGGGCATTCTCGGAATACCGAATGCTCATCTTCGGGGCCAGCATGGTGCTGATGATGGTCTTCAGGCCGCAGGGCCTGATCACCAACGTACGCCGCATCTATGAATTTAAAGCAAACGCCAAACAGGAACGCGGGGCGCAAGCATCATGAACACGAGTTCTCCTCTTCTCGATGTCAGACAGCTGACCATGGATTTCGGAGGCCTCCGGGCCCTGGACAGCGTTGATTTCAAGGTTCATCCTCAGGAAATCGTTGCCCTGATCGGCCCCAACGGTGCCGGAAAGACGACCTTTTTCAACTGCATCACCGGCATCTACGCCCCCACATCCGGGGATGTCCTTATCAATCCCACCGGGAAAGGTGTGGACCGGATCAACGGTCTGAAGCCGAATCTGGTCACGGAAAAAGGTATGGCCCGGACGTTTCAGAATATCAGGTTGTTCGCCAATATGACCGTTCTTGAAAACGTCATGATCGGTCGGCACTGCCGGACCACGACCCGGATTCTCGGGGCTGTGCTGCGCGGGCCCCGCACCAGGCGGGAGGAGCAGGAGACCGTGGACAGGAGCTATGAGCTTCTGGAAAAAGTGGGTCTCAGCCGGTTCGTAAACGAGATGGCCTGCAATCTGCCTTACGGGGCGCAGCGCAAGCTGGAGATTGCCCGGGCCATGGCCACGGATCCTTTTCTGCTCCTGCTGGATGAGCCTGCTGCGGGGATGAACCCCAATGAGACCTCCGAGCTCAAGGAACTGATTTTGCGCATCCGAGCCCAGGAAAGGCTCGCTATCCTGCTTATCGAGCACGATATGCACATGGTCATGAGTCTGTCGGACACGATCTACGTGGTGGAGTACGGGCGCAGGATCGCCAAAGGCACTCCCGAGGAGATCCGCAACGACCCCCGGGTCATCAAGGCCTATCTCGGGGAGGAAGAGAATGCTTGAGATCAGGAACATCAATACATTTTACGGCAACATCCAGGCGCTGCACAACGTGTCCATGGAAGTCCGCCAGGGCGAGATCATCACCCTGATCGGGGCTAACGGGGCGGGTAAAACCACCACGCTGATGTCCATCTCCAACGTGGTCTCCCCCCGTTCCGGGGAGATCCTTTTTGAAGGCGAACCGATCCACACCGTGAGCCCGGACAGGATCGTGTCCCGGGGGATCTGTCAGGTCCCGGAGGGGCGACTCATTTTTCCCCTGATGACGGTCATGGAAAATCTGGATATGGGCGCCTATCTCCGGTCGGACAGAGAGGGGATCAAAAAGGACCGGGATCACGTCTTCGAGTTGTTTCCCATCCTGGCGGAGCGGCGGTCTCAGGCCGGAGGCACTCTGAGCGGTGGCGAGCAACAGATGCTGGCCATCTCCAGAGCCCTGATGGCCAGGCCCAGGCTGCTTCTCCTGGATGAACCCTCCCTGGGGCTTGCTCCGCTGGTCATTCGCCAGATTTTTCAGATCATCAAAAAGATCAACGAGGAGAGCAATACCACGATTTTTCTGGTTGAGCAGAACGCCAATCAGGCCCTCAAGGTGGCGAATCGAGGATATGTCATGGAAAACGGCCGGATCACCATGGTCGATTCCGCGGCAAATCTGCTGGCCAATGAGGATGTTAAAAAAGCGTATCTCGGAATCTGATTTCGGGGATGTTTGAAGGTTCAATACGAGGTAACTATTCAGGTCAAAATTTTACTGATTTAAGGGCCTGAAATTCAAACTAAAATTTGAATACCGGACGATACATTTAAGAAATTTGAGAATTTAAGAAATTTCAGAAATTGAAAGAGCAGGCGCTAACGTCTTATAATTTCTCAAATTTCTAAAATTTCTTAAATTTGAAATTTCTAATTTTGTAAAAAGGACCTGAATAGTTACAATACGAGAATGTTATGCGTGCTGCATGCAAAGAGGGGATGGCGTGGAGCCGGGTTCTCTTTGGCTCAAAACGCAGAACGCATGGCTCAAAACTATATAAAGAGCGGGGGAAATAATGGATAAACTTATCGGACCCGGACTGACATTCGACGACGTCCTGCTGGTTCCAAATTACTCAGATGTGCTTCCCGACCAGGTGGAGGTTGCAACGCGCCTGACACCTGAAATCGAGCTGAATATTCCCTTGATCAGTGCGGCCATGGACACCGTGACCGAATCCCGGATGGCCATTTCCATGGCCAGGGCCGGCGGAATCGGCATCGTGCACAAGAACATGACCATCGAGCAGCAGAAGCTGGAGGTGGAAAAGGTCAAGAAGTCCGAAAGCGGTATGATCGTTGATCCCATCACGGTTGATCCGGACGATACCGTGGGCCATGTACTGGCACTCATGAGTGAGTACCGGATTTCAGGTCTGCCCGTGGTGCGTGACGGGAGCCTCCTTGGTATCACTACCAACAGGGACGTTCGGTTCGTGCAGGACATGGACACCAGAGTCCGGGAGATCATGACCAGCGGGAATCTGGTCACCGTGCCCGTGGGCATTACCCTGGAAGAAGCCAAGGAGCATCTGCACGCCAACCGGATCGAAAAACTGCTGGTTGTCGACGACAGCAACAAGCTCAAGGGGTTGCTGACCATCAAGGATATCGAGAAGGTCAAGAAGTATCCCCATGCCTGCAAGGACGATCTGGGCAGGTTGCGGGTCGGCGGAGCCGTAGGGATCGGCAAGGGACGGGCCGAACGGGTCGCAGCCCTGGTCGAAGCGGGCGTGGACGTCCTGGTCCTGGATTCCGCCCACGGCCATTCCCAGAATATTCTCAATGCGGTTCGGGAAACCAGAGCCGAGTTTCCCGGTGTGCAGATCATCGCCGGCAACGTGGCCACCTATGAAGGAACCAAGGCCCTGATCGAGGCCGGAGCGGATACGGTCAAGATCGGGATCGGCCCGGGATCCATCTGCACCACCCGGGTCGTGGCCGGGGTGGGAGTGCCCCAGGTCACAGCCATTCTGGAGTCGGTCAAGGCGTGCCGTGAAGCCGGCAAATGTCTGATTGCCGACGGCGGGATAAAGTTCTCCGGCGACGTGGTCAAGGCCCTTGCGTCCGGTGCGGACTCGGTCATGATGGGATCCATGTTCGCCGGCACCAAGGAAAGCCCGGGTGAAACGATTCTGTATCAGGGACGCAAGTACAAGATTTACCGCGGCATGGGATCCATTGACGCCATGAAGGACGGCAGCTCGGACAGATATTTCCAGGAAGGATCCAAAAAGCTGGTTCCCGAGGGGATCGTCGGCCGGGTGCCTTTCAAGGGGACGGTGCTTGAAAGCATCGACCAGATTCTCGGCGGACTGCGGTCCGGGATGGGATATCTCGGCTCTAAAACCATCACCGATCTTCAGGAAAAGGCCCGCTTCGTCCAGATCTCCCCGGCCGGGTTGCGCGAAAGCCATGTGCACGACGTGATTATTACCAAGGAAGCCCCGAATTACCAGGTCGACTCCTATTAGCCATAAAGACGGAAGCAGGTATGCAGACACAAGATAAAGTCATTATTCTCGACTACGGTTCCCAGTACACCCAGCTTATCGCCAGACGGATCCGCGAGGCCGGGGTTTACTCCGAAATCCATCCGTGCACGATCGAAAGCGACAAGCTCAAAGCGCTGGAGCCGAGCGCCATCATTCTGTCCGGCGGCCCCGCATCGGTTACGGCCGAGGATTCTCCAGGACTGAACAGGGATATTCTGGAGTGGAATCTGCCCATCCTCGGCATCTGCTACGGAATGCAGCTGCTGGCCTATGAGCTGGGAGGCGAGGTATCCCCTTCCAGGGACCGGGAATACGGCCGTTCCGAGTTTTTCCCCCTGCCCGGATGCCGGTTGTGGGACGGGCTGGTCGGGGCGGAAAAGCTGACTGCGTGGATGTCCCACGGAGACAAGGTTCTGGCACCGCCTCCGGGATTCAAGGTCACCGGCAGAACCGCCACCGTTGAGGTTGCGGCCATGGCCGACGAGGAGCGCAGGATATACGCCCTGCAGTTTCATCCCGAGGTGGCTCACACCGAAGAAGGGGAAGAGATTCTGCGCAATTTCATCTTCCAGGTGGCCGGACTGAAGTCTTCCTGGACCATGTCCTCTTTTCTGGAGTCCATGCTCAAGGATCTTCCGGTCCAGATCGGGGATGACAAGGTCGTGTGCGGGCTGTCCGGGGGGATCGACTCCACCGTGGTGGCCGTGCTCCTGAGTAAAGCCATCGGCAAGAATCTGCACTGCATCTTTGTCGACAACGGCCTGCTTCGGGCCGGAGAGGCCGAAGAGGTGGTCGGATACCTCGAGGAGCACTTCGACCTGAATCTGCACCATATCGATGCCTCGGATCTTTTTCTGTCCCGCCTGGCCGGGGTCGAGGATCCGGAGCAGAAGCGCAAGATCATCGGGCACTCCTTTATCGAGGTGTTTGATGAAGAAGCCAGGAAGATTCGCAATGTCAAATACCTGGCCCAGGGTACCCTGTACCCGGACGTGATCGAGTCCGAATCCTTTAAGGGCCCCTCGGCCGTGATCAAGAGCCATCACAATGTGGGCGGGTTACCGGAAAAGATGAACATGTCCCTGGTGGAGCCACTGCGGGAACTGTTCAAGGACGAGGTGCGCAAGGTGGCTGCGGAACTCGGGCTGCCGGATTTCATCGTCTGGCGCCATCCGTTTCCCGGACCGGGACTGGCCATTCGGGTCATCGGCGAGATCACTGATGAGCGGCTGCACATTCTGCGTCAGGCGGACAAGATCGTGCACCACGAACTGATGGCCTCCAACTGGTACTATAAGGTCTGGCAGGGATTTGCGGTACTGCTGCCCCTGAAGACCGTCGGGGTCATGGGCGATGAGCGGACCTACGAGCATGTCATCGCCCTGCGCATCGTGGACAGCCTCGATGCCATGACCGCGGACTGGTCCCGGATTCCGGCCGAGGTACTGGCCCGGATCTCCAATCGGATCATCAACGAGGTCAAGGGCGTGAACCGGGTCGTGTACGACATCTCATCCAAACCTCCCGGAACCATCGAGTGGGAATAAGCGTGTAGCAAAAGCGGATGCGGCACAAGGCCGCATCCGCTTTTGCGGCGATGGAACCATAACCTGCCTGTGATGGAGTGAGAAAAGCAATGTTTGGAATCGGATCGACAGAACTCTTGGTGATTTTGGTTGTGGCCCTGGTCGTCATCGGGCCATCCAAGCTTCCGGAGATGGCCAAGACCCTGGGCAAGGCCATGGGAGAATTTCGCAGGATGAGCACCGATGTGAAACGCACCATTGAAATGGAGGCCGACAGCCAGGACCGGAAACCGGCTTCGGGCGCGGCAGCACCCAAAACGTCT
>JAWLGC010000120.1:0-7285 GCA_041685265.1 Desulfomicrobiaceae bacterium
GAATAATTTTTTACTGTTATAGTTGATTTGAAAAAAGATTAGTTTAATAACTAAAGTTACGCACCGTCTCCCCCTTCGCGCCTCTTCGCGCTCTTCGCGGTGAAAAAAACTTACCGCGAAGGACGCGAAGAGCGCGAAGATAGCGAAGGAAGAGGGGAAATGGGTTGGGTCTTATAGGGTTCCGTTGCTTTTAGAGATATTGAGTGATGCGAGCTTTCAGAGTGGAGGAAAAAACGCCCTGCGGCCATCGGCCGCAGGGCGTTTTCTATTACTCTAACGAGCTTCCCCCTAAATCGAATCCACCAGATTCACCTTCCCGGGAACCCGCTGCACCGTTCTCGGGTACTGTACCGCAGGGCGACCGAAGACCATGCAGTATCCGAACTCGTGGTCCTCGGGAACGCCGAGTTTCACTGCCAGCTCGGGGAAGAAGTCGGCCAGGGCCCATTTCAGGATGCCGTTCCACAGGGTGCCCACGCCTTTGGCCCGGGCCAGCAGTTCAAAGGTGGTCAGGGCGATGATGCAGTCTTCCTTGGGGGTGGAGACCGTCCTGGGAGAGCTGGCGATGAGGATGTGCGGGGCGCCGCGAAGCACGATATCCAGCCCGTGCTTGGTATACCCCCTGTGGACCATGCGCATATACCTGTGGCGGATTTCGTCCTTTTCAGGATCAAGCTCGGGGATCAGTCTGTCCAGGCCCGCATATATTTCCCGGCCGATGGCTGCGGTCACGTCGGCGTTCATGGTGGCCGTAAACAGAACTCCCTGGGCATTGGTGCCCGTGGGAGCGTGCCAGGCGGTATTCAGGAGTTTCTCGATGGTTGCCGCTTCCAGAGGCTTTTTCTTGTAACGACGCACTGAGCGGCGGCCCTTGATGAGGGTCTCCATGGAGTGCGCCGTGGGCAGTTCGTGGTCCAGTTCCAGGCTGCGGCCCGGGTCAACGTCCAGAATGGAGAGGGCGCCCGTGGGGCAGACGGCCAGACAGTGCTGGCAGCGGATGCATTTGTTTTCGTCGGAAATGGCGGGAAATTTGTCCTTTTTCATGACGATGCACATGGGAGGACAGTCGGCCACGCATTTGCCGCACTTGATGCACAGCTCTTCGTTCACCTTGAAATTGAGCATGAAATTTTCCTTGTATGATAATGATTTTCTGAAGTTACGCAGCCCTCTCTTTCGCCCTGAAAGGGCATGAGGTATCAGCCCAGGGCAGCGCCCCGGGCTGATACGTGTCGCCCCTTCAGGGCTTAAGAACGAAGACCTTTGGCACGAGCATTGGTCACAACAGTTCAGGGGTCATCCCCCCATGATGAGCAGGGCCGCATAGGGGACCGCGTTGAAGAGGAGAAACAGGATTTTGAAGACTCCCAGGAATCCGTAGAAGACCAGCCGGAAGGTCTCCTCGGATATGGGAAACCACCAGCGCTGGGTGCGGTATATGAGGTTCGGGGCGGTCTTGTACAGCACGGACCATAACAGCAGCAGGCCGCCGTTGATGATGGTGCACCACATGAAGAATGTGGTCAGGGTTTGGAGTGTCATGGCGTGCATCCTTTGGTTTTACTTCCTGATGGTGCGCAGCCGTCTAAGGTCCTAGGAATTTTGCTTGCCTTGTGGGTTCAGGTACGCAGTGACGTACTACGGTATGATCTTGGCTCGGTGGTGATTCCGAATGGATAGTGTGCGTAACAACAGTTACCCTATTCCAACACCATCTCCTCATAGCTCTGCCGCCACCCCTTGGGTGGTACCTCCACGCCCGGCTTCAGATACCCCACTGCAATAAGCATGGGAATCCAGTAGTTGTCCGGGATACCGAACGCCTTTTTTACCGCGTCGTGGTCAAACCCGTCCATGGGATGGGTCTGCAGCCCGTGGTGGGAGGCGGCGTACATTATGGACATGGCGAAAAGTCCGGCGTTCTTGTTGGCAAAGGCCTGGGCCGCTTCATCGTTGTGACCGTACAGTCCTTTGGTGGTGCCCTGAAACCACTCCTTCTGCTCGGCCTGCATCCTGCCCGCCTGCACAAAATCCCCGAACACGCTGTGCAGGGTGGCGCACCCGTTGGTCCATCCGGCCCGGTCCGCCAGCACCATGAGCACTACCGGAGCTTCGGTTACCTTGGGTTGATCGAAAGCCAGCTTCCGAAGGGCCGCCTTCTGCTCCGCATCCCGGAACACCTTGAGCTTCCACGGCTGCAGGTTGTAGCTCGAGGGCGCTTTGGCCCCGTCTTCAATGACCGTTTTTAAAAGATGCTCGGGAACGTCCCGCTCCGGATCGAAATAGTTGATGGCTCTACGGTTGGTGAGAACGTCGCTGAAATCCATGGGGACCTCCTTTGATTTGGTGAACTCAATGATTGATCGTATCCGAAAACAGATTGATGACCACCACTCCCGCCACGATCAGCCCCATGCCGATAATCGCGGGAATGTCGGGTATATGCCGGTATATCACCGCTCCCGACAACGTGACCAGCACCACCCCCAGGCCGGACCATACCGCATAGGTGATGCCGATGGGCAGGGTACGCAGGACAAGGGTCAGAAAATAAAACGCGGTTGCGTAGCCGATAAAAACGATCAGGCTGGGTATGAGCCGGGTGAATTCATGGGACGCCTTCAGGGAACTGGTGGCGATGACTTCCGCGGCGATGGCGATGGTCAGGTAGAGGTAGGTCATGATTTTTTCTCTATGAATTGAATGAACGTGCTGTCGGTAGTCTAGGTCATGAGAGTCACTTGTACAAGTCATGCTGGTCTCGCATGGGGGGGCCGATATTGATGTACCCCCGTTTCTCTCCTTGCCCCTCATCCCGCCCCGTCTTATACACCGCCTCATGATCAAACTTTTCACCACCACGTCGCCCCTGGCCCAGCCCGAGTTTCTGCCCATGTCCAAAGCCGAGATGAACAAGCTCGGCTGGAAGGAGCTCGATATCCTGCTGGTCAGCGGCGACGCCTATGTGGACCATCCCTCTTTTCCCATGTCCCTGCTGGGCAGGCTGCTCATCGCCCATGGATACCGCACCGGCATCATCACTCAGCCCCGCTGGGACAGTCCTGACGACCTGCTGGTCATGGGGCGGCCCACACTGTTTGCCGGGATCGGGGCCGGGGCCATTGACTCCATGCTGGCCCATTATACCGCCTTTCGGAAGAAACGGTCCGACGACGCCTATACCCCCGGCGGCAAAGCCGGGGCGCGGCCCAACCGGGCCTGCATCGTGTACGCCAACCTGGTGCGCCGCGCCTTTCCGGGGCTGCCCGTGGTGCTGGGGGGGATTGAGGCGTCTCTTCGGCGTATCACCCATTATGATTTCTGGACGGACAAGCTGCGCAAGCCCATCAGCCTGGATGCCAAGGCCGATGCGGTCGTCTACGGCATGGGGGAACGGGCTCTGGTGGAGATTGCCGAGCGGTTTCGAAACGAGGAGGATCTGACCGGTATCGGGGGCACGGTGACTGTGGATACGGAGGTTCCGGAAGGGGCGCCTCTGGTGACCTTTCCGTCTCATGAGCAGCTGGAAGCCGATCCTGCTCAACTGATGTCCATCACCCTGGCCATGGAGAAACAGGTTCATCACGGCACGCACTGGGCTGTGCAGGCGGTGGGAAAACGGACCGTGGTCCTGGCTCCGCCCGCTGTTCCGTTGTCCGAGCACGAAATGGATTCCCTGTACGCTCTTCCCTATGCCCGCAAGGCCCACCCTGCATACACGCAGAAGGTTCCGGCCGACGAGATGATCCGCGATTCCATCACCAGCCACCGGGGGTGTGGCGGGGGGTGCTCCTTCTGCACCCTGGCCCTGCATCAGGGGCGGCGTATTGCCTCGCGCAGCAGAAAATCCATTCTGGATGAAGTGCAGTCCATGAACCGCATGCCCGAGTTCAAGGGCAATATTTCAGATGTTGGCGGTCCCAGCGCCAATATGTGGGGGGCGGTGTGTGCCAAGGAGGGAGAGCCGTGTAAGCGGTCCAGCTGTATGACCCCGGCGGTCTGTCCTCATTTTAAAATGGACCAGAAGGCGCACCTGGATCTGCTCAAGGCCGTGCGGGGCGCCCCCGGGGTGCGCAATGTCCGGGTTGCCAGCGGTATTCGGTTTGATCTGGCCCTGAAGGATATGCGTGCCCTGACCGGCTACCTCAAGGGGTTTGTGGGCGGCCAGCTCAAGATTGCCCCCGAGCATGTCTGCGACAATGTTCTGGCATTGATGCGCAAGCCCGGGAACAAGGTGTTCGAGGAATTTTTGAGTGTGTTTTCCAAAGAAACGGCCAAAGCGGGTAAAGAGCAGTACGTCATCCCCTATCTTATGAGTGCCTTTCCCGGTACCACGGATGAGGATATGCACAAACTGGGAAACTGGCTGCAGGCCAGAGGGTGGCACCCGCAGCAGGTCCAGTGCTTTATCCCCATCCCCGGGGCCGTGGCCACAGCTATGTATTATGCGGGCATCACCCCTAACGGGAAAAAAATATATGTGGCCCGCACCGATGCCGAACGGTTGAAGCAGCACCATATCCTGATTCCGGCCCACGGTCGTCCCGGTTCCGGAGGGAAGGGGCGGCCGGGGTCTGGAAAACCCAAGAGCGGTACGGGAAAGGACGGGCAGGAGCGAGGGAAGCGGGCGGCCGGTTCGGAGAAAAAAAAGAAAGGAGATTCCGGGACGCCCAGGAGAAAAGGAAAGAGCGGGGACGCGGGAGCAAAGGGCGCGACGGGGGGGGATCGCAGGAAGAGCGGCGGTCGGACACGCCCTTCAGACAGCGGCCCCGTGCCCGGGAAGGGGAAGCCCGGAAAGAAACGGAGCAGAAGGTGACCTGTCCCGGTGAAACGCCGTTGATCGGTCTGGATGATCGGAGAAATTTCAGCCGTTGAAGTTACGCACTGCTCAATATTCCCCAATGCAATGGGACTCATGAGACCTATATGCCCCATGCACCTCTTCCTTCGCGTCTCTTCGCGGTGAAAGAATTTTATTGCGAAGGACGCGAAGGGAAAAATTGATCAACGGTTTGTAGTATGCTGGTTTAATTGAATGTTTACAATAGTCATTACAGGAGGTTTTCTATGTCCTTGAATATTCATATCACTTCTCAGGCCGCCTCTCATATCGCTGCCAAAGGCGGCTCGGCCACGGTATACATGGACTCCGCCACCTGTGGCGGCGGCTGAGGCGGCGGTCCTGCGACGGTCCGTCGCATCCCCTCCGTCAGACCCGGCGCCCCCACTGACGAGGAACGGTCCTCCTACAAGCACTACCAGGTCCGGGATGTCGACGTGTGGGTCGGCAATCAGGCTGCCCGAGGTGCTGTTACCGGCGAAATCGAGATCGATCTGCGCACCGTCCTGTTCTTTTTCAAGTCTCTGACCGTATCCGGTATCGATCCCAACGCCCGGGGCGGGTTGTAAGGAGAACCTCTCCTTCTCCAAAAATATGCCCCGGTCCGGGATTTCCCGGACCGGGGCATGCTGCATGACCGGAAACATTGCCGGTACGTATGCGGATCAGTCATCCCCTCCGTCGTCTCCTCCTCCGTCATCTCCGCCGTCATCCTGATCATCGTCTTCATCACGATCCTCTCTGCGGTCCGAGGAGCGCCTGCTGCCTCGGCGCGTTGGAGATTTTCGTTTCTTTTTCCGTTTCGGTTTAAGAATGAGGAACATGATTCCGACAATGATCACGAGACCGATAAGACTTTCAAAATCCATGAGCTCCTCCCCTGTTCCTGAGTGGTTGTGATGCTGTCTGCCTGAAGGTTGAGTGAGGGAATTCGCCGGGTTTGATCTCCCGGCCCTGAGCGGTAAGGCCGGGTCTTACGGCAGCATAAGTTCCTCGCTTCTGATCCGGTTGCCGTCCAGGGCCAGGTACCGGAGTGTCTCCTTTTTGAACACGGCCAGGGGCGGGATGATGTCGTGGACGCGCTCCTCGCCGCCCCACAGTGCCAGGAACATCTTTTTGTTCCTCTTGTCCCTGTGGAAGTAGACCAGGTGCTTTCCATCGGGGCTGAACTGGGGCGGTTCATCCCTGAAGATGTCCTTGACCCCGGGGCCGGGCTCTCCGTCCAGAAGGACCCGCCAGGTCTTGTCCTGTTTTTCCAGCCAGGCCACCCTGCTTCCGTCCGGGCTGAAGACGATCTTGCGACCACTGCCCTGTCTTCTGGCGATCTCCTTTCCGTCCACCAGAAGCACGTATTCCTCTTTGGTCAGCTGAAAAACCGCAGCCCAGCGCGAACCGTTCGGGCTGAATGTCAGGCTGCGAATGTCCTTCACTGGCCCGTACTCGTGCGTAAACTCCCGGTCGTTGACGACAAGCACGGCACTGCCTTTCTTTTTGGCCTCGTAGATGTAGCGGGTGCCGTCCACGTTGAACACCGGCGGGTCCCAGATGTCTGCGTAGTCCGGTCCTATTTTTCCGTTGATGACGGCGCATTCCACGTCGCCGCCAAAGGGGGCGACGTAGGAGTAGAACACCCCGTCGTCGGTGATTTCGTATTTGTAGCCCACGCCCATGGAGGGCTTGAGCTCCTCGTGGTTGCGGACCAGATACCGTTTGCCGTCATGTTTGACCCCGATGTAGTACAGTTCGGGCCGGTCGGGTGCAAATCCCGGTGAATAGATGGTTTTGTACTCGGGGCCTTTTGTCCCCGCGGACGTGACCACCTGCTCGATTTTTCGGCCCGTGCTCCGGTCCTTTCTTTTCTCCACCCAGGCCGCGGTCCCGTCCCGGGCCAGGATCGGTTTTTTTACGGATGCATCGGTTCTGTGGATTTCCCGGCCGTTCAGGAGCACCCGGTAATCTCCTTTAGCGATCTCTCCGACGAGGAGAATATCACCAGTATCGTCGTTCAGGACGAGAGGTTCGATATCCTTGAACAGCGGGCTCTGCACCCCGTTGCAGACGGCGACCTCCTTTTCTCCGATATCGGCTCGAAAACCGAGCTGATTTCCGTTTTCAGTGAAGTGGATGGAATATGCTCCCACGTCGTCGTACCACTTTCCGGGCACGCCGTTGAGCACCACCCGGCACTTTTCATTCTTCTCCTCCACCCAGGCGATGTGGCGCAGATCCCGGGACATTCTGACGTCCATTTTTTTGAGGGTCTTCTCGGGCAGTTCGAAGTCAAAAGGGGATGGAGCCGGTACCGGCCAGGTCCACACGGTTTCGCCTCCGGCCACAGCAGGAAGTGAATCCGGGGAAGCCGGTTCAGTATCTCCGGTCGCGGGTTGTGGCGCCGGAGTCTGTTTGGCGATCTCCTCCGTTGAGCCGGATTCCTCAGGTCGGCTG
>JAWLGC010000028.1:0-28633 GCA_041685265.1 Desulfomicrobiaceae bacterium
TTTTCCGCTGGCAAACCAAAGGCGTCCCAGCCAATGGGGTGCAGGACGTTGTATCCCTGCATGCGCTTGTATCTGGCCACCACATCGCCGATGGAGTAGTTGCGCACATGACCCATATGAATTCGTCCGGACGGATAGGGGAACATTTCAAGCACGTAGTACTTGGGTTTTTCCTCATCCCGTTCGACCTTGAAAGAGCCCGTCTCGGCCCAGGCCTTCTGCCATTTTTTCTCGATCCGTTGCGGCTCGTACTGCTTGTGTGCGGCCATGGTATCCCCTGTATCCGTTTGAAATTGCGATCCGTGTTCGTTCTGAAGTTCCGCAAGAGATTCAGATATTCCGGCGGCTGCCGAATTGTCCTTCTCCGATCCCTCTGGCCACGCCGTCGAGAATGCCGTTCACGAAGTTGCGGGAGTTTTCGTCGCCGAACTGCTTGGCCAGCTCGATCGCCTCGTTCATGGCCACCTTGAGGGGGATCTCCGGGCAGTGGAGCATCTCGAAAAGGCTCAGACGAAGGATGGTCAGTTCGATTTTGGCGATGCGGGTCAGTTTCCAGTGTCTGGAGAATTTATCGATGATGGGGTCCAGCTCTTTGCTGTGAGTGAAGACTCCCGTGACCAGGGCCCAGGCAAAGCTCTCTTCGCGGCTGTCCATGGGGATTTCGGGATCCCTGAAGTTGTCGAAGGTCCTGGCCAGAAAGGCCGGGTCGGGCTCGGTGGAGAAGTGTGTGGCATAGATCACCTGAAAGGCGAGCCGCCGCTCCTGGCTCCGGGAAAGGTGTTTGGTGGTCATCTAGATCTGTTCCAGAACTCTGAAGGTTTCCAGTGTGGCTGCGGCGGCTTCCACGCCTTTGTTCCCGCCTTTGCTGCCGGCCCGCTCAATGGCCTGCTCCAGGCTGTCCGTGGTCAGGATCCCGAATCCGATGGGCATGCCGTACTCCAGACCGACCTGGGCGATGCCTTTGGAGACCTCGGAACAGACATAGTCGAAGTGGGGGGTGGCACCACGGATTACGGCCCCGACGCAGACGATGGCGTCCACCTCGCCTTTGGCAGCGATCTTTCTGGCCACCACGGGGACTTCAAAGGCACCGGGAATCTTGTACAGGGTCATATCCTCCCGTTCCGCACCGTGCCGGACCAGGTAATCCACGGCCCCGCCTACGAGTCTGTCCACGATAAAGTCGTTGAACCGGGTGGCCACAATGGCGACCTTGAGCCCTTTGGCCTGCAGTTTTCCTTCCACAGTCTTGATATGCAGCATAACAGCGTACTCCTTGAAATTCGAAAGCGGCAATTTTCTGCCGCCCGGGTTGAAGAGGGGATCGGTCCGGACTATTTTTCGTCCAGGTTGAGCATGTGCCCCATCTTTTCCTTTTTGGTGTGCAGGTAACACTCGTTTTCAGCGCAGGTCGGAACCTCGATGGAAACCCGGTCCTGGACCTCGAGGCCGTACCCTTCAAGGCCGATGATCTTTTTGGGGTTGTTGGTCATCAGTCGCATCTTTTTCACGCCGAGGTTGACCAGAATCTGGGCTCCGATTCCGTAGTCGCGCAGGTCTGGCTCGAATCCGAGTTCCAGATTGGCCTCCACGGTGTCCCGGCCCTTGTCCTGCAGATTGTAGGCCCGGATCTTGTTGGCCAGACCGATGCCCCGCCCCTCCTGACGCATGTACAGGATCACGCCCTTGCCCTCCTGTTCCACCATCTGCATGGCGGCCTGGAGCTGGTTGCCGCAATCGCACCGCAGGGAGCCGAAAATGTCGCCGGTCAGACACTGGCTGTGAACTCTGACCAGGGTCGGATCGTCCTCGGTGATGTCCCCTTTGACCAGGGCCAGATGGGTATAGTCGTCAATTTCGGTTTCAAAAGCCATGATGGTGAAATCGCCGAATCTGGTCGGCATCTTGGCCTCGGCTACCCGGTGCACTAGGGAGTCGAATTTGGAACGGTAGGCGATCAGATCGGCCACCGTGGCTATTTTCAGGTCGTGCTTTTCCGCGAATTCGGTCAGCGCGGGCATGCGGGCCATGTTGCCGTCCTCGCGCATGATTTCGCAGATGACCGAGGCTCCCTTGAGGCCGGCCAGCCGGGACAGGTCAGTGCCGCCTTCGGTCTGCCCCGCCCGGACGAGCACCCCGCCGGACCGGGCCCGCAAGGGGAACATATGCCCGGGAGTGGCGATATCATCGGGGGTGGTTTCGTCGGCCACGGCGGTCAGAATGGTGGTGGCCCGGTCAAAGGCGGAGATACCGGTGGTCACTCCCTGCTTGGCCTCAATGGAAACCGTGAAATTGGTGCCGAATTTGGACGTGTTACGCTGGGTCATCAGGGGCAGGTCCAGCTTGTCCACCAAAGATGGTTCCAGGGCCAGGCAGATCAGTCCCCGGCCATGGGTGGCCATGAAGTTGATGATTTCCGGGGTGACCTTTTCCGCGGCAACGGTCAGGTCCCCCTCGTTTTCCCGGTCCTCGTCGTCGACCAGGATGACCATCCGCCCCTGGCGGATTTCTTCGATGGCTTCTTCAGCAGTGCATCTGGGCATGGCTTCCTCGTGTGTGCTCATGAATGCGGCAAAGCCGCAATTCTCTTTGTTTGTATTTTGAAAGCGTTGGAGCCGGCAATCGGCCGTAATGTGGTTTCGTGAGGACTGCACAAACACCGCTTTGGTGTCCAGTCCTAAAAACCGTGCTTGTGGAGAAAATCAAGAGACATGGAAGACGGCTTTGTCTGGGCGGAATTCCTGCCGCCGTCCCACGGACCGAGCATGTTCTGGACATACTTGCCGATGAGGTCCGTTTCCATGTTCACCATGGTACCCGGTTTCCATTTGGCGATGGTGGTTTCGCCCTGAGTGGCCGGGATGATGTTCACCTCCAGGAAGTCCGGGCCGCAGGCGTTGACGGTCAGACTGATGCCGTCCAGAGCCACCGACCCCTTGGCAATGACCTGGGGGCCGAATTCGGTCGGAAAGGAGAGACGAAAGAGTTTGGATTCTCCAGCCGGAGATATGGAGGCCACCACGGCCGTGCAGTCCACATGTCCGGAGACGAGATGGCCGCCAAGACGGTCGCCGAGAGCCAGAGCTCGTTCCAGGTTGATCGAACTGCCCGTGGTTAATCTGCCGAGGTTGGTCAGCCCCATGGTCTCGGCCGATGCGTAGGCCGAAAACCAATCCGTTCCATACTGTTCCACGGTCAGGCAGACGCCGTTGATCGCGATGCTTTCGCCGGCCTGGTAGTCGTGCAGCGCGAAATCGGGACTGATGCGCAGTCTGCTCTCGGCTCCTCGGGATTCGACGGCCCGGATCGTTCCCATTCCCTGAACAAGTCCTGTGAACATGGTTTCCTCGTAATGTGTCAGCGCGGCATGAGCCGCAAGAAAAGATCGTCCCCGGACGGCCGGGTCTCCACGCGCCGTAACGGCATGCAGTCGTGCATGGATAGAACCGTTCGCCCGGAAAAGCCGGAGGCCGCGCCCTGGTCGCCGAGAACCTTCATGGCCAGAAACAGATGCAGTTCATCCGCCAGCCCCCGGGACAGCAGGGACATGGCCAGGCGGCCGCCGCCTTCGCAAAGCAGGTCCAGGACTCTGGTCTCCCGGCGCAGTCGCTGGAGCCCGGTATCCAACATAAGGCCCTGTTCGTTGTCCGCAAGCCCCCAGACCCTGCATCCGAGGCCCCGCAGCGCGTCGGCAGTATCCGACCCGGCGGCTTTTTCCGTAGTCCAGAATATGGTCTCCCCTGGCCGGCTTACAAGCAGAAAGCAGTCGTCCTTGGGGTGGGGCAGGGTGGAGGTCACAACCACGGCCAGGGGATGGGGCCCGGAAAAGTCGTCCAGGCGACAGGTCAGACTCGGGTTGTCCTTGCGAAAGGTCTCGCCGCCCACAAGGACCGCCTGCATCCGGGCCCGGAGCCGATGTACGGAGTTTCGGGATTCGGGCCCGCTGACCCAGGCCGAGTGCCCGGCGCGAGTGGCTATTTTTCCGTCCAGGGTTGTGGCCAGTTTGAGGGTCACATAGGGCCGGTCCGAGGTCTGCCAGATCAGGAAATCGGCGATGAGGTCCCGACATTCCTGCTCCAGAATACCACATTTAACCTCGACGCCGTTTTGGCGCAGAACATCGTTTCCTCCGCCGGCAACGTCCCGGTTGGGGTCACGGGTGCCCACCATCACGCGGGGGATTCCTGCGTCCAGAATGGCCCGGGTGCAGGGCGGGGTCTTGCCGTGATGGTTGCACGGTTCCAGGGTGACGAACAAGGTGCACTTCCGGGTGTCGATACCTTTTCGGGTCGCATCCCTGAGTGCCTCCACCTCGGCATGCGGCTGTCCGCAGGCCGTGTGCCATCCTTCGGCTACTATCCGGTCATCTTGAACCAGTACCGCGCCCACGCATGGATTTGGCCGGGCGGCTCCCCTGCCGCGTTCGGCCAGGGCAATGGCGTGAACCATGAACTGTTCCTTAGATCTGGTGTTCATAGTCGATCCTCATGAAGGTGACACCGGCGTCGGACAGCATCTGCTGGGCCAGTTCATCCGGATATCCTTCGGCGAAATAGATTGCCTCCACCTTGCAGTTGATGAGCATCTTGGCGCAGATGAAACAGGGCTGGGTGGTACAGTAGATTTTGGATCCGGCAATGGAGATGCCGTGCAGAGCGGCCTGAATGATCACGTTCTGCTCTGCGTGCAGAGCCCGGCACAACTCGTGGCGCTCTCCCGAAGGGACCCCGAGCTGTTGGCGCATGCAGCCCAGCTCCAGGCAATGGGGCAGGTCGGCCGGTGCGCCGTTGTATCCGGTGGCCAGGATGCGCTTGTCCTTGACCGCCACCGCCCCCACCCGACGCCTGAGACAGGTGGAGCGTTCGGAGACCAGATAGGCGATGCGCATGAAATATTCAGGCCAGGGGAGTCGCTTGTCCATGTTCGGATCCCAATACTCGGGCCCGCAACGGGCCGCAAGGAAGAAATGTGTTCGTGCAAGTAAAAACGGGCAGGCTTGCGCCCGCCCGTCTGCGTCGAATCGTTTCCCGCCGGAAGTTTCCGGCACGTGACTGAACCCGGGCGACCGGGCAGGAGCCCCGGGCTACCAGGCAAACAGAGGAAACTGTCGGGCAAATGTCTCCACCTCGGCGGAGATCTCCTGCAGTCTGGATTCGTTGTCCAGGCTGTTCAGGGTAGCCGAGATCCAGGCAGCAACTTTTTCCATGTCCCCTTCCTTCATGCCCCGGGAAGTCAGGGCCGGTGTGCCGATACGCACCCCAGAGGTGACGAAGGGAGAACGACTTTCAAAGGGGACCGTGTTTTTGTTCACGGTGATTCCGGCCTTGTCCAGCCCGATCTCCGCATCCTTGCCGGTGATGTCCCTGCCGGTCAGGTCAACCAGGATGAGATGGTTGTCGGTTCCGCCGGAGACAAGATCGAACCCGGCGTCATTCAGGAATCCGGCCAGAGCCCGGGCGTTGTTCATGACCTGTTGCTGGTAGGTTTTGAACTCGGGCTTCAGGGCTTCTCCGAAGGCCACGGCCTTGGCCGCAATGACATGCATGAGCGGGCCGCCCTGGATGCCGGGGAAGATCTGAGAGTTGAGGGTCTTCCCGAATTCCTCATTGCTCAGGATCATGCCGCCGCGGGGACCGCGCAGGGTCTTATGGGTTGTGGTGGTGATGAACTGGGCGTGCCCTACGGGAGAGGGGTGCAGTCCTGCCGCCACCAGGCCGGCGATGTGGGCCATGTCGACCATGAGTTTGGCCCCGACCTTATCGGCAATGGCCCGGAAACGGGCAAAATCGATGGTCCTGGCATAGGCCGATGCTCCGGCCACGATCAGCTTGGGCTGATGCTCGGAGGCCGCACGTTCGACCTGATCGTAATCGATCATGCCGGTTTCCCGGTCCACACCGTAAAAGACCACGTTGTACAGCTTGCCGGAAAAATTGACCGGGCTGCCGTGGGTCAGATGTCCGCCGTGGGACAGGTCCATGCCGAGGATCGTGTCCCCGGGGGAGATGGCCCCGAAGTAGACGCCCATGTTGGCCTGAGAACCGGAGTGGGGCTGGACATTGGCATAGGCGGCACCGAAAAGCTGCATGGCCCGGTCGCGGGCCAGATCTTCAACCAGGTCCACGTATTCGCACCCGCCGTAGTACCGCTTCCCCGGATACCCTTCGGCGTATTTGTGGGTCATGATGCTGCCCATGGCCGCGCGTACCGCTTCGGAAGTGAAGTTTTCCGAGGCGATCAGTTCGAGTTTGCTCAGCTGCCGGTTGTGCTCCAGGTCGATGGCTCTGGCCACCTCCGGATCATGGGTCTCCAGAATGTCGTTCATATATATTCTCCCTGCCTGCGCCGGGTTTGAAGGTCGGGTGAAGAGGAAAGAATGAAATAACGGGATGATGAGGAATACAGGGAATAACGGGAGTACAGAAAAAAGTACCCCCGCTGATTCTGCCCCGAACGGGCATACCTTTTTGATCCGCCTTTGCTATTCTTCGTATTTTTTGAACAACAGGGAGGCGTTGGTTCCGCCGAATCCGAAGTTGTTCACCAGAGCGTATTCGGCCTGGCGGGTGCGGGTTCCGTCCGCGCAGTAGTCCAGGTCGCATTCCGGGTCCGGATTTTCCAGATTGATGGTTCCCGGTATGATGCCGTCCTGCAGGGTCTTGCAGGCGAATACGGATTCGGCGCCGCCGGCTGCCCCGAGAAGATGTCCGATCATGGACTTGTTGGCCGAGATGGGGATGTCGTAGGCCCGCTTTCCGAAGACCTGCTTTACGGCCCGGGTTTCGCTCATATCGTTCAGCTTGGTGGAGGTGCCGTGGGCATTGATGTGGTCGACCTGTTCGGGGGCCACACCTGCATCCCGCAGGGCGTTCTGCATGGACAGAGCCATGCCCTCGCCGGTCTCGTTGGGGGCGGTCATGTGGAAGGCGTCATCGGAGGCGCCGTAGCCCACGATTTCGGCGTGGATTTCAGCGCCGCGAGCAAGGGCGTGCTCCAGATCCTCCAGGAGCAGCATGCCCGAGCCTTCGCCGATGACGAATCCGGTCCGAGTGGCGTCAAAGGGCCGACTGGCTTTTTCCGGGCAGTCGTTGTCCGTGGAAAGGGCTCTCATGGCATTGAAACCTGAAACCCCCATAGGGGTGATGGTCGACTCCACACCGCCGGTGATCATCGCCTTGGCCCGTCCGAGCTTGATGTCTGAAAAAGCGTACCCGATGGCATGAGTGGCCGAGGCACAGGCCGAGGTGGTGGACAGGTTGGCACCCATGGCCCCGGTGAACATGGCCACCTGGCCCGGGGCCATGTTGGCGATGAGCATGGGGATGAAGAAGGGGGAGACTCTGCTCGGCCCGCTTTTCAGGAGCTTGCTGTGAAATTTTTCAATGGTGTCCAGGCCGCCAAGGCCGCAGCCGAGGATGACACCCACCTCGCGGGCCTCTTCCTTGGAAATGGCCCACCCCGCGTTCTCCATGAGCTGCAGTGCGGCAGTGACCGCGATCTGGACAAACCGGTCCATCCGCCGGGCCTGTTTGGGGCCGATGGTCGAATGGGGCTCGAAGTCCTTGAGTTCTGCGGCGATCCTGGTGGCGTGCGCGCTGCAGTCGAACTGGGTCAGCAGCCCGATTCCTGGTTTTCCGGCCAACAGGTTGGCCCAACTGTCCTGCAAGGTGTTACCGATGGGGGTGACGGCGGAAAGCCCTGTTACCACGACCCTGTTTCCAACCATAATATCCTCGTGTGTTCGCTCTTTTGCTGTCCCGGGCAGGAGTCGGAGGTGGTCCGGTTCGGCCTGCACCGAGTGCTTCGATGGGAAAAAGGGTACCCGGGCCAGGCGCGGATACCCTTACAGCGTGTCTTAAGACTTGCTCTTGATGTAGTCGACGGCGTTCTGGACGGTGATGATCTTCTGGGCGTCCTCGTCATCGATTTCGACATCGAATTCCTCTTCCATGGCCATGATCAGTTCGGTCAGATCCAGAGAGTCGGCGCCGAGGCCTTCAACGAATGCGGACTCGGGTTTGACTTCGTCGGAGGAAACTCCGAGCTGCTCGACAACAAGGTCTTTCACTTTTTCTTCAATCGACATATCTGCCTCCAATTCGTTACGTTCGTTCCGTGGTGGGGATCAGAGATACAATCCGCCGTTGACGCCCAGCACCTGCCCGGTGATGTATCCCGTTTCCGGGGATGCCAGAAAGGTGATGGCCGAGGCGATGTCCCGGGCCGATCCCAGGGCCCCGGCAGGGATGTTCTCCAAATATTTTGCCCGCACTTCTTCGGTGAGAGCCGTGGTCATGTCCGTTTCGATGAACCCCGGGGCCACGGCATTGACCGTGATGCCTCGCGGTGCCAGCTCCAGGGCCGCGGACTTGGTCAGTCCGATCATTCCCGCCTTGGAAGCGGCATAGTTGGCCTGTCCGGCATTGCCCATCTGACCCACCACCGAAGTGATGTTGATGATCCTGCCGTAGCGCTGCTTCATCATGATTTTGGCGGCCTGCTGCAGACAGATGAAGCTTCCGGTCAGATTCACGTTCAGGACCTGCTCCCACTGCTCCCGTTTCATGCGGACCAGCAGACCGTCCTTGGTGATTCCGGCATTGTTGACCAGCACATCCAGACGGACCTTGTCTTTGATCTCGGACTTGAAAAAATCAGTGACCGCATCCCAGTCTGAAGCGTCGAGCTGAAATGATTCGGCCCGTCCTCCCGCTTCTTCGATTTCGGCACAGACTTCCCGGGCCAGTTCCGGGCGGCTGACATAGGTGAAGTACACCTGATACCCTTGCCGGGCCAGGGCATTGGCCACGGTACGCCCGATACCGCGGGTGCCGCCGGTGACCAGGGCTGTTGAAAGGGGTTCTACCATGATCGCTCCTGTTTCTTGTCGAGCTTTTCCTGCAGGGCGTCGGGCACTAAAATCGGACCAGCGCCGATGCCCAGGTGAAGCCGCCTCCAAAAGAGCTCAGCAGCACGGTGCTGCCGTCACTGATGCGTCCCATTGCCCGTGCTTCGGCCAGGGCGATGGGAATGGACGCGGCGGAGGTGTTTCCATATTTGTCCACGTTGATGTAGACCTTTTCCCTGGGAAGGTGCAATTTTTTTGTTACGGAGTCGATGATGCGGATATTGGCCTGATGGGGGATAAGCAGATCCACATCCTCCTCGGTCAAGCCGTTACGGCTCAGAACGTCTCTGGAAATGGACACCATGGACCGAACTGCATGCCGAAAAACTTCTGTCCCCTGCATTTGGACGAAAAAATCCGGTCCGACGACGTCTCCGAGCTTTACCGGATTGGCGGAGCCTCCCCCGCTGATGGTCAACAGGGAACCCAGGGAGCCGTCTGCGGAGAGGGCGACATCTTCGAGTTTCGGACCCTTGTTTGACCCGGAAACAACGGCCGCTCCGGCCCCGTCACCGAAAAGGACGCAGGTGGTCCTGTCCTCGAAGTTGACCCGACTGGAGACCACCTCGGCCCCCACAACCAGAACCACGGCATCGGGGTGCAGGCTGATCAGTGCCCGGGCGGTTTCCAGGCTGTACAAAAAGCCGGAACAGGCCGCATAAAGATCAAATGCCGGGACGCCTTTCAGGCCCAGCTTGTCCTGCAGCAGGCAGGCCGTACTGGGGCAGTATGAGTCCGGGGTAAAGGTTCCGACAAGAATGTGGGTGATCTCTTCAGGCCTTCTGCCGGCATCGGAAATGGCCTTGAGAGAGGCCTCGTACGCCAGGTCTGAACAGGCCTGGCCCGGAGAAACGAATCGTCGCTCTTTGATTCCGGTCCGGCTGGTGATCCACTCGTCGGAAGTCTCTACCAGTTGTTCCATGTCACGGTTCGTAAAGATCCGGTCCGGGACATGAAAACCGAGTCCGTTGATATAACAGGAAAAGCTCATGAGGTATCCAGTGCAAAGGTTCGAGTCGGGGCGGACCGGGTCAGCCGTTTTCGACCCTGGGCAGGTCTTCTGCGGGTGCGCTTCGTTTCCCGAACATGATCAGGTCCTTGTTGGCCAGCAACCCTTCCCGGAGGTGGTCATTGGCCCTGTTTGTCACGAATGCGCCGGCCTGGAGCACCGCAGTGGTGATGGCCCTGGCGCTGGACGCCCCGTGGCAGACAATGGCGATGCCGTTCAGTCCGAGAATGGGAGCCCCTCCGTACTCGGCGTAGTCCAGTTTGCGCCGGAACCGCTTCAGGGCTCCCATGGACAGCAGCGTACCGATTCTGGCCCAGATCGATTGGGTCAATTCCTGCCGGAGCATGGAGGTAATGGCCGATCCGAGACCTTCACTCAGCTTGAGCGCGATGTTGCCCACGAAACCGTCGCATACAACGACATCGGTTTCCCCGGTGTAGATGTCCCGGCCTTCGATATTGCCGATAAAATTAAGGGACGAGCGCTTGAACAGGGAGTAGGCCTCTTTGACCAGGGTGTTTCCCTTGCCCTCTTCCTCGCCGATGGTCAGGATGCCGACCCTGGGAGTGGGGATGTGCAGCACATCCTTGGCCAGAACCTCGGCCATGAGGCCGAACTGGACCAGATGAAACGGCTTGCAGTCTACATTGGCTCCTACGTCGATGAGCACGATAGGCTTTTTCAGCGTGGGCAGGATGGAGGCCAGGGCCGGTCGATCCACACCCTTGATCCGCCCGAGAATGAACATCCCGCAGGCCAGGCTGGCGCCGGAATTTCCGGCACTGACAACACCGTCGGCGCGTCCTTCTTTGACCAGCCTGTAGGCCACCTGGATGGAGCTGTCCTTTTTGCGACGGAGAATGTCCGAGGGTTTCTCGGACATGCCCGCCACCTGGGTGGTATGAACAGTTTCCACGTTCACTCCGTGCCCGGGATGCCTGGTGAGCTCTTTTTCGATGGCCCCTTCATCCCCGACCAGGATGAGGGACATCTTTTTTTCACGGGCGGCGGCCAGGGCCCCGGGGACGTTCACCTCGGGACCGAAGTCCCCGCCCATGGCATCGACGGCAATACAGGGAGTGTTGCTAGGCATCCGCTTCCTTCGTGTATTTCCGGCCGCGGTACTCCCCGCAGCCGGGACAGATACGATGCGGCAGAGTGGGTTCTCCACAGGTGCAGTAAATGACATTGGGAACGGCGACATGGTCGTGGGAGCGGCGCATGTTACGCCTGGACTTGGAGGTCTTTTTCTTGGGTAAGGGCATGGTACACCTCTAAATTAGCGTGTTTGGGTTGAATTATTTTTTCGAAGGGATCTTCAGCCCTTGGAGGGCGGCGAGTCCTGACGGTGGAGCGGGCTGCTCACAGACGCATTCCTCTTCATTGAGATTTCTGCCGCATCCGGGGCAGATTCCCCTGCATGTTGAGGAGCAGAGCTGCTGTTCCGGCAGGCCCAGCACGAACTGTTCCCACATCAGGCCGGCAATATCGAGTTCCCAGGTTCCGTCCGTGCTTCGCAGAAAACTGTCTTCATCCATGTCTTCCGGATTCTTCGGGAAGGCCTCGAAGATGTCGAAGGGAACGTCTATGTCAACCCGGGCATCCTGCAGACACCGGCTGCAGGCCATGGTCACCCGTCCCTGCAGCACGCCCCGAAGGAGGTACCCGGTGGGCTGGGGAAGAACTTCGAGAGTCAGGGTCAGGGGGGTCTCTTCCCGGCAGTCCATGTTGAACTCGTTCCAGAGCCCGGCCCATGCCTGGGCATCATGAAACGAAAATTCCCGGCCGGTTGCCGGGATATCAACAAGGTTGAGCCATTGTTCAATCATAAGTCACCTCAAAAAAGGACGTCTATAGTTAGATCAATTTTGTTGTCAAGGATTTTGGGCTTGCTATTTTTTTATGCCGGATATAGGGGATGGAGTTCTTCAGATGCTGATACGCTACGCTGCAGGGGACATCGTTTTTTCTCTGGAATTTCGAGTGCATTCCCTGTCCATATTTTCGAGACCTATCGAGGAGGATACCATGTCCAAAGTATGTGAAATCTGTGGAAAAAGACCCCAGGTTGGAAACAATGTGAGCCACGCCAACAACAAGAGCAAACGTCGTTTCATGCCCAACCTGCAGTCTGTTCGGGCCCAGCTGGCTTCCGGTCAGGTCAAACGGATGTCCGTTTGCACCAGTTGTATTCGTTCCGGAGCCGTAACCAAGCCCGTGGCCAAGAAGTAGGGAAGATTCCCGTTTCAAGGCGAAGGAGCGGTCGGTTTTGCCGACCGCTTTTTTTTGTCCGTTTCTGCCTAGTATAGATCCAGCCGAACCAGCCTGCCATCCAGTCCGCCATTTTTGAGGGGTTTTTTCCAGGTTGTGCGCAACCCGATGGATTTGATCAGAGTCCGATCGCCGAAGTACAGAAAGGCGTGGGAATTTGTGCATCGTTGTTTGAGAAAGTCGCCCAATCCCTTTACGAACCCGCCCATATCCCCTTCCTGCTTCATGCGTATCCCGTAGGGAGGGTTACAGACAATGGTCCTTCCGGACAGGTCTTCGAGGTCTCTGTAGTCGGAACAGGATACCTGTACCCGTTCGCCCCGGGGAAGAGCGGCCAGATTTTGACGGGCGGCCCGAATCGCGTTGCTGTCGATGTCGCTGCCCTGGATCAGATCGGAGGGGATTTCGTTCATGGCGTCGTCCCCCTCCTGTCTGATCGTCTCCCACAGATGGCGGTCGTGTTCGGGGAGGAAGCGGAATCCGAACGTGGGCCGCAGATATCCGGCCGGGATATTCGCCGCGTGCATCAGAGCCTCGCAGAGCAGGGTCCCGGAGCCGCACATGGGGTCATACAACGGCTTTTCTCCGTTCCAGCCCGAGAGACGGATGATTGCCGCGGCCACGGTCTCCTGGATTGGGGCGTCCACAAATCCTTTCCGGTACCCTCGTTTGTGCAGGGAGCCTCCGGATGTGTCCAGGGAAATGGTGGCCCTGTTGTGCTGGATGTGCAGGTTGAGCCAGACATCCGGGGTTTTGGGATCGACATCGGGGCGCCTGTCGTACTGGTCCCGAAAGGTGTCCGCAATGGCGTCCTTGAGGCACAGGCCCGCGTATTGGGAGTGTTTGATGGCGCTGCCGGAAACCTGGGCGAAGACGGCAAACGTATTTTCAAGTCCGAACAGTTCGGCCCAGGGCAGGGAGCGGGCTGTTTTGTACAGGTACTTGCTCGAGTGGCAGTCGAAGGTGATCAGCGGGGCCAGAACCCGGCTCAGGAGTCTGGACCGGTAGTTGATGCGGTACAAGCCGGCTATATCCGTGTTGAAGGTGATGCCCCGGTGCCCCGGAATGACGTCCGTGGCTCCGAGTTCCCGGAGTTCTTCGCTGCCGAGTTCTTCAAGGCCGTCTGCTATCTGACCGAAGAAGCGGCCGGTTTTTTGGTACTGGTAGGTGATCATGGGGTGGTGGGGTGGATGTTGGTTGAAGGGTAAAATTTGTGCAGTCGTTTTAATGCGCCTGTGCGGGATGGCGGCCCTATCAAAATGCGAGCGCAGCGGATGAAAAAAACTCCGATACGGTCCGAGCCCATACCGGAGTTTTATACTACCACGACATTGGCCGGTCTACAACCGGCCCGGTCGATGTGGTCTAGGTCGTAAGCGCAATGGCCCGCCTGATCCGGGTGAAGGACCGTTCTCTGCCGAGCACCTCCATGGTCTCGAACAGCCCCGGGCTGACGGTTTTCCCGGACAGGGCAACCCGAATGGGCTGGGCAATGGCCTTGAACTTGAGCCCTGTTTCTTCAAGGTACGCCTTGGCGATGTTTTCCAGGGTGTCCGGGGCAAAGGAGGGGGCCTCCTCGAATCGGGACAGCAGGGCTGCAAGGTGGACTTTTGCATCGTCGGTCAGGAATTTGGCCGCGGCCTTGGGATCAAAGGACAGTTCACTGCTCGGTGTGACGAAGAATTCAGTCTGGTCCGCCATTTCGACCATGGTTTTGGCCCGGGGCTGGAGCAGCGGGATGACGGTCTTCAGATAGTCCGGGTCGAGGCTGCTAAATCCGCGCAGCTCAAGATATTCGGCCAACAGCGGCGCCAGCCTGTCCAGGGAGGCGGTTTTGATATAGTGGCTGTTCAGCCAGTTCAGTTTTTCCTGGTCGAACACGCTGGGGGAGTTGCCCAGGTTGTCGATGGAGAATTTTTCCACCAGATCCTCTTTCGAGAAAATTTCCTCGTCGCCGTGAGACCATCCCAGCCGGGCCAGGTAGTTGAGCATGGCCTCGGGCAGGTATCCCATCTCCTTGTAGACCATGACCGACACTGCGCCGTGCCGTTTGGACATCTTTTTCTTGTCCGGGCCGAGGATCATGGGCACATGGCCGAACTCCGGCACCGGGAAGCCGAGCGCCTGGAAGAGCATGATCTGCTTGGGCGTGTTGCTCAGATGGTCGTCGCCGCGCAGAACATGGGTGATCCCCATGGTCGCGTCGTCCACGACCACGGCCATCTGGTAGATGGGGGAGCCGTCGGCCCTGCGGATCACGAAATCCTCGATCTCCTCGGCATCAATGGCCACGGTTCCCTTGACCATGTCATTGAAAACCACCTTTCCGGGACGGGGGACCTTGAAGCGGACCACCCGGTCCGGGCCCGGGCCGAGGTCGAGCTCGCGGCAATGGCCGTCGTATAACCGCTTCAGCCCCTTGGCCTTGGCCTCGGCGCGCATGACATCAATCTGCTCCGGGGTCCGGTCGCAGTAGTACGCCTGTCCGGACTGGAGCAGTTTGTCGATGTATTGATTGTATGTTTCGGTCCGCTCGCTCTGGAAGAAGGGGCCTTCGTCGAATTCGAGGCCGAGCCACTCCATGCCTTCGAGAATGGCGTTGGTCATTTCCTGCGTTGAGCGGGCCTTGTCCGTATCCTCGATGCGCAGGACAAATCGCCCGCCGTGATGTCGGGCCAGGAGATAGTTGAACAGGGCGGTCCGGGCGCCGCCGATATGCAGGTACCCGGTCGGGCTGGGGGGGAAGCGGGTGGTCATGGTGGACATTTCAGTTCTCCGTCGCAAAGTGGAAAGAAAAAGCGGCGGGCAAAGCCCGCCGAAAAAGTCGTGAGAAAGTTGAATCGGACGGTGAAGTCCGTTGCCCGCATCCGCCGGACGGAGCAGGTCTAAACGGCCTCCACCGCCTTGACTGCCGGGATCTCCCGCTTCAGAACGCGTTCAATCCCTCCCTTCAGGGTCATCTGGGACATGGGACATCCCTGGCATGCGCCCTGGAGGCGGACCTTGACGATTCCGTTTTTGGTGATTTCGACAAGTTCGACGTCGCCGCCGTCAGCCTGCAGAGAGGGGCGGATCTTGTCCAGCGCGGCTTCAACCTGTTTTTTCATCGTGCCGTACTCCTCGGGGCATGAGACCGCCCCGAATTAAGGGTGACAGGTGGGTTTGTCAATCCGGCTCATTCATCCGGTCCGAGCAGGGAGCCCATGACTTTTTCCGGAGGCCTGCGTTCGGGAACGAACTCATGAGGAATCTCGTCTTCGTTCCACTCTCTGGAGACGTACAGGCCGCAGAAACAGCTGCCGTACTCCTTCACGTCCTGCTCCCGGTACTGGCAGGGGCAGATGATGTCCCGGTCCTGATCCCGGTTTCCGGAGGCCAGGCGGCAGGGGCAGGCCATGTATCCGTAGCGCTCCTTGTTGGCCAGCAGACTGTCCAAGAGCGGCATGGTCATGGACTGGTCCTTGTTGAAAAAGTACCCCTTGGGCTCCTGGAGTGCGCGCAATCGTTCGACGAGTTCCTGTGCGTTCATGACTGTTTCAATGCCTCCGTGATCTGGTCTTTTTTGAATCCGACAATGATCGTTCCATTGACGATCACCGTGGGGAAGGAAAGTTTGGGGTTGATCTTCTTGATTTCCTCGACCATCTTCTGCCGTTCATCGCCCTGAAGTTCGTCCACGTAGACACACTCGTATTCGACGCCGCATTTTTCAAGAAACTCCTTGGCGTTCTTGCAGTGAATGCAGGTCGAAAGCGCGTAAAGTTTGATGTCGTTTTCCATGAGCTGCCTCGTAATGCTTAAAGGTTGAGTGGAAGCATCCCGCTGACCTGTCTCCCACAGCTTGAGATACTTGAGCGTTACCGACCATGCCGCGGTCAATGCAAGCGCTAGTCCTTCCCGACCGTCGAGAAAACCCAGCCGAAAGAAATATGTCTTGAAAAATCTGCCAATTCCTCCGGCCAGCGCCCGGACTGGAGTAGCGCGCTTTCCGGCGAGGTAAAGGGTTCTGGCTCCGAGAGTCGTGTACAGATCAATTTTGGCCATGTGCACGGCGATTGTAGGGTAGGGATAGTGCCTGAGAATTTTTCTCAGTTGTCCCGCAGTTCCCGGGCAAATCACTGCCTCGTGGACGATGTTGGCGTTGAAAGAACAACTCCCCTTTTCGAAAAGTCTTATGGGGTTGTCATTTTGCCAGCCGGAAAAGCGAATGGTTCTGCCGAGGTATCGGGATACCCGGCATAATCTGTAGGCTGTAGCCCGTGGCGATTCCAGGGTCTCCAGTATTTCCCGCCGGAGCTCGGGGGAGACCTCCTCGTCGGCGTCGATGGAAAGAATCCAGTCATACCGGGTCTTGGCAAGAGCCTTCTGCTTGGCCGGTCCGAATCCTTGCCACTCGACCGTATACACCCGGCACCCCATGGATCGGCAGATATCGGGGGTCCGGTCCGACGACCCGGTGTCCACGATTACGACTTCATCAGCAAAATCGATGCTTTGCAGGCATCTGGCAATATTGGCTTCTTCGTTCTTGACAATGAGAATGGCTGAAAGAGGGTGACGCATAATATTATGATCCGAGCGATTCGACTCTTTCGTTAAGAGTGGACAGGATTTCCGTGAACACCTCGTCAGGCGTTCCCGATCCATCCACCACGGCGAATCGGGGCCGGTTCAATGCGGCCCAGTTGAGATATCCTTCCCGGATGCGGGTGTGGAACTGGATGCTTTCGGCCTCGAATCTCCCCTCGGTGGCGGCTTTGTTGTCCTTCATGTTGCGGGTCAGGGCCCGTTTCAGGCCGACTTCGGGTTCCAGGTCCAGGAGAATGGTCAGGTCCGGCCAGGTCCCGGCCACGGCCACATCGTTGAGCTGATGCAGCAACCTGGGGTCCAGCCCCCGCCCGTATCCCTGATAAACGACGGTGGAGTCGGCGAATCGGTCGCACAGGACGACCTCGTCTCGAGCCAGGGCCGGCTTGATCACCGAGGCCACATGCTGGGCCCGGTCGGCCAGGTACAGGAAGAGTTCGCTGGTCCGGTCCAGGTCACTGTTTTTCGGGTCCAGAAGAATCCTGCGTAGATGCACGCCGAGTTCGCTGCCGCCGGGTTCCAGGGTCTGGTGAACCACTTTTCCCCTCTCCTCCAGGTACGCCCGGACTCTCTTGATCTGGGTGGATTTGCCGCACCCTTCTATTCCTTCAAAGGTAATAAACACTGGTCCTCCTTTTTCTGGATGGTTCTGCGCGGCCTTGGCGGCGTTGCGGGCGTTTTGTGCGGGAGATACAGGGCTCTGCCGAACATCCGCTGGTAATCGGACCAGGCGCCCTCTTCCTGTTCCTCCTCGGAAAAGGCCGTACCAAAGGTGCTTGCTTTGGCATCGAGGTTGTCGGCCATGTGCAGCACAAAGGCTTCGAGGGTCTTGGGTCGTTTGGGAGAGCCGAACTCCAACTCGCCGTGGTGGCTGAGGAGAAGATGCTTGTAATGCAGGATCAGCTCCGGGGTGAGGTCCTTTTCCCGGGCAAGATGGGGGGTGAGCAGTTCCAGTCCGATGGTGATGTGCCCGAGAAGCTGTCCCATATCAGTATACGCCCGGCTGATGCCGGAGGAGATTTCGTACGCCTTGCCGATATCGTGGAACGCCGCGGCCGAAAGCAGGATTTCCCGGTCCAGCTGCGGGTACAGGTCGCTTAGGGCAAGACAGGCCCTGACCACGCCCAGGGTGTGCTCCAGGAGCCCCCCGCAGTAGGCGTGGTGCATGGATTTTCCGCCGGGGGCGGTAAGCAGGACCGCCCGGATGTCTTCGTCCCGGAGCACTCTGCGGCAGAACTTCTTCCAGCCTGGAAAGGTCAGCTCTCGGCGCAGGATGGTTTCAAGCTCTTCCAGCAGTTCTTCGGGGGGGATGGAAGAGACGGGCAGGAACTGTCCCAGATCGATTCCCGCCGTGATGGGGTCCAGCACGTTCAGGGCCGTGATGTTTATCTGAAGCTGGTCTTTGAAGGAGTTCACCTGGCCCTGCAACCGGACGAACTGCTCCGGCCGCAGGTCCTCGTACTGCTGGCTTTGAGGACTCCAGATACGGCCTTCCAGGGCACCGGTTCTGTCCTGCAGGGTGAGCTGCCAGTAGGGCCCGTTCTTGGCCTGATTTTTTCTGGCTCCGGCCAGGGCGAAGATCTCGTCAATGGTCTGCCCGGCACGGAGGTCTGTCACA
This sequence comes from Desulfomicrobiaceae bacterium, assembly GCA_041685265.1. GTDB lineage: Bacteria > Desulfobacterota > Desulfovibrionia > Desulfovibrionales > Desulfomicrobiaceae > JAWLGC01. The sequence goes on from JAWLGC010000028.1 coordinate 18,394, forward strand.
TAGCTGTTTTTATGTTTCATGCTGTTGCCATTCATACTTGCTTGGGGTAGTGGCGCGAATCAGAGAATCGGCCGTGTGAACCTGTTGCATGCACGGTCGAATTCCAACGTCTCTCCCCTTTTGTTTTCAGTGTGATCAGGCGTGTTCTTCGTATAAAATGACGCGCTTGGCAAGGGACGGCCGATCGGGGTGGGCACCCCGCTGTATGAACCCATAACGGACAAACCAAAGGTATGGCAAAGAAAAAAGGACAAACAGAGGTGCGGGTCTATCCGGACTGGTGCAAGGGATGTGGAATCTGCGTGGCCTTCTGCCCCGGCAGGGTGTTCGAACTGGGATCTGACGGCAAGGCCGTGGTCGCCCGGGAAGAAGAGTGCATTAACTGCGGATTCTGTGAACTGCACTGCCCGGACTTTGCGGTCTCGGTCCGCCCTTTGAAGACGGCGGGACAGGAGCAGGCCGAAAATTTCGAAAACCAGACAGAGTGACGTATCGATCGGCCCGCGAAGCAGTACGGCCGATTTTTTCCCTCCATGCCGACCGGACCCTGTGTTCGGCGGCTGAACCGCAACCGAAACCAGGTTGGTCATGGCAATACGCAAGAAGAAGCGGAAAGAGATTTTTGCCCAGGGCAACGAGGCTGTCGGGGAAGGGGCGCTTTTGGCAGGGTGCTCTTTTTTTGGGGGATATCCCATCACCCCCTCCACGGAAATAGCGGAGTTCATGGCCGCACGTCTGCCGTACACCGAAACCGGGGTGTTTGTGCAGATGGAAGATGAGATTGCCGGTCTTGGATCGGTCATCGGAGCCTCCCTGGCCGGACGTAAGGGTATGACGGCCACCTCCGGGCCGGGATTTTCCCTGATGCAGGAGCATATCGGATACGCCTGCATGACCGAGGTCCCGCTGGTGCTGGTCAATGTCATGCGCGGTGGACCGAGCACTGGTCTGCCCACCAGTCCGGCCCAGGGGGACGTGCAGCAGGCCAGGTGGGGGACCCACGGCGATCATCCGGTTATCGTGCTCTCGGCCAGCGATGTCCAGGAGTGCTTGGATATGACCGTGGTCGCCTTCAATTTTGCCGAGAAGTATCGGACTCCGGTCATCCTGCTCCTGGACGAGGTGACCGCCCACACCCGGGAAAAGGTGGTCATTCCCGAGGCCGAGGATCTGGAGGTCCTGTCCCGGGTCACGCCGAGCATGCCTGCCGAGTGGTACATTCCCTACGAGGAGACCATGCGCGGCGTCCCGGCCATGCCGGCCATCGGGTCCGGGTACCGGTACCATGTCACCGGGTTGACCCATGACGATCACGGCTATCCGACTTCCAAGCCGCAGGAAGTCCGGGATCTGATGACCCGGCTGTTCCGGAAGATCGATCAGTTTTTCTATGATGTGCAGCTCGTGGACCAGTACGAGTGCGACGATGCCGAGGTGGTCGTGGTCAGCTACGGCTGCGTGGCCCGCTCCGCCCACCTGGCAGTGACCCAGGCCAGGCAGCGCGGTATCAAGGCCGGACTGCTCAAGCTGAAGACACTGTTTCCCTTCCCGAGGCCCGTGGTGGAGGGTATGGCCCGTCAGTGTCGGGCACTGATCGTCCCGGAGATGAACATGGGGCAGATCTCCCGCGAGGTGAAGCGGGTCAACAACGGGCTGGCCCAGATCATGACCATCAACCGGGTCGACGGTTCCATCATCACTCCGTCGGAAATCCTGAAAACCATACTGCAGGCATAATCATGGCTCAGGTAACTCAGCTTATCCATCACTATCTGCGGCACAACAAGAAATTCCCTCATGTTTACTGTCCGGGCTGCGGCCACGGGATTATTCTCGGGTCCCTGATCCGGTCGGTGCACTCCCTGCAGCTGCCCAAGGACGACGTGGTCCTGGTGGCCGGCATCGGCTGCTCCGGTCGCATGGCCGTGTATGTGGACTTCAACACCGTGCACACCACCCACGGCCGGGCCCTGACTTTTGCCACGGGCATCAAGATGGCCAACCCGAAACTCAAGGTCATCGTGGTCATGGGAGACGGAGACGCCCTGTCCATCGGCGGCAACCATCTCATCCATGCGGCCCGGCGCAACATCGGCCTGACCGCGCTCATCCTGAACAACAATATCTACGGCATGACCGGCGGCCAGAGTTCCCCCACCAGCCCGGAGGGAACCCGGTCGGCCACGGCACCTTTTGGTCAGCTGGAGAAATCTTTTGACGTGGTTTCCCTGGCCCGGTCGGCAGGAGCCAATTTTGTGGCCCGGAGCACGGTCATGCACGTCAAACTCATGGATCGACTGATCACCACGGCCCTGACCCGTCCCGGGTTCAACCTGGTGGAGCTCATGACCCCGTGTCATACCCAGTACGGCCGGAAGAACGGGTTCAAGAGCAATGTGGATATGTACAAATGGTACAAGAAGCACGGCACCCCTCTTGAGAGGTATGAGAAGATGACTCCTGAGGAGCGCGAGGAGCGGATTCCCATCGGGGTGTTTCGGGAGCGGACCTGTCAGGGGCTCGAGGAGCGGTATGAGGCCATGCGGCAGAACCTGCGGGAGGGGAGGTAAATGGCGGGATCAAGGATTGAATTGGAGCGGTTTGAACTCAGGTTGTCCGGACTCGGCGGACAGGGGGTGCTCACCCTGGGCAAGATTATGGGGCAGGCCCTGGCCATTGAGCACGGCTATATGGTCACCCAGACCCAGAGCTACGGCCCCGAAGCAAGAGGTGGGGCAAGCCGCTCGGATCTGGTCATCAGTTCCGAGCGGATCAGTTATCCCAAGCCTGAATCTCTTGACCTGCTGATCGCTCTGAGTCAGGAGGCGTGCGACAAATACTTCAGAAACCTGAAGACCGGCGGCAAACTGTTTGTGGATACCACCCTGGTCAAGCAGACGCCGTCCAATCTGTTCTGGGGGCTGCCCCTGACTGAAATGGCCCGGGACAAGGTCGGGCTGGTGCAGACCACGAACATCGTGGCTTTGGGTGCCCTGACCCATATCCTGCCGTTCATGCAGACCGCTGCGGTTAAGAAGGGACTGGCTGCCGCGCTGCCTGCCAAGATCCTGGATATCAACATTAAGGCCTTCACCCTCGGGCTGACCACGGCCCGCAAACGTTATCCGGACGCACCAGAACAATGGACATCCTTCTGACCAACGACGACGGCATTCGCGCTCATGGGCTGCGGGCCCTGTACCGGGCGCTGACCGAGGCCGGGCACCGGGTTTCCGTGGCCGCCCCCATGACCGAGCAGTCCGCGGTGGGGCATGCGGTGACCCTGTTTTCGCCGCTGCGGGCCAAGGAGGTCGAGGAGCCCGGATTCAAGGGTATCGGCATCTCCGGAACACCGGTGGACTGCGTCAAGCTGGCCGTACGCCACCTGCTCAGGGAGCGTTCTCCGGATCTGGTGGTCTCCGGAATCAACTCGGGGGCCAATGTCGGGGTGGACGTGCTCTATTCCGGGACTGTTTCCGCAGCCACCGAAGGGGCTTTGGCAGGCATTCCGGCCCTGGCCGTGTCCGTGGACGATTTTCACCCCGAAGATCTTTCGGAGCAGGCCGGGTTTGTGGCCGGGTTTGTGGATTCTCCGGTATGGCAGTCCATTCCGGGGCAGTGTGTCCTGAATTTGAACTTCCCCAGCGGTCCGTTTTCCGCTAACAAGGGGCTGCTTCTGTGTCCGCAGACCGGTGCCGTATACCGGGACTGGTATGAAGAACGTCATGACCCGAGAGGGCACGCCTACTACTGGCTGAACGGAGTCATTCCAGAACAACATGTTCTGTCGGGGACGGACAGGGACCTGCTGAGTCAGGGACATATAACCCTGACACCGCTGAAGTTCGAATTGACGGACCAGGAATTTTTGAAGGAACTCGGGAAACTGATGGGGCCTGGAATCGGCTGAGGCAGGTCCCGCGTATTAATTGAAAGGTACAATCAAGTCGTTCAGGAGGATTGCAATGGCTCTGACATCCTGCCGGGAAATGTTTGCCCGTGCGTATAAGGAAGGATTCGCAGTGGGCGGGTTCAACGTGAATAATATGGAAATCATCCAGGGCATCATGGAGGCCGGGGATGAGGAACAATCTCCCGTCATTCTGCAGGTGTCGGCCGGTGCCAAGAAATACGCCGGCATGAACTACATCGTGAAACTGGTGGAAGCGGCCCTGATGGACAAGGATATTCCCGTTGTTCTGCATCTGGACCACGGCCAGAATTTTGAGATCTGCAAAGAGGTCATTGACGGCGGGTTCACTTCGGTCATGATCGACGGCTCCCATCTCCCTTTCGAGGAAAATATCGCCGTGACCAGGCGGGTCGCGGAGTATGCCCATGACAAGGGTGTCTGGGTCGAGGCCGAACTGGGACGGCTGGCCGGTATCGAAGACGAGGTCAGCTCCGAGGAGAATGTGTTCACCGATCCCGACGAGGCTGTGGAGTTCGTGCAGCGGACCGGGTGCGATTCCCTGGCCGTGGCCATCGGTACCAGCCACGGGGCGTACAAGTTCAAGGCTGAGCCCCGCCTCGACTTCGAACGCCTCGAAACCATCACCAGACTGCTGCCTGATTTTCCCCTGGTCCTGCACGGGGCCTCCTCGGTTCCCCAGGAGTTTCTGGATATGGCCAATACATACGGCGGACAGATCGCCGGGGCCAAAGGCGTCCCGGAAAACCTGCTTCGTCAGGCCGCTGCGTCAGGCGTGTGTAAGATCAATATCGATACGGATATCAGGCTGGCCGTGACAGCGGCGGTGCGCAGACATCTGGTCGAAAACCCGAGCCATTTTGATCCGCGTCAGTATCTGAAGCCGGCCAGGCAGGCGGTCAAGGACATGGTTCAGCACAAGATCAGGAACGTGCTCGGATCTTCCAACAAGATTTAATTTTATATTTTTCAAGACAAGGAGAACTTCATGGCTGTACGTGTGGGACTGAACGGGTTCGGACGCATCGGGCGGTACATGGCCCGGCTGCTGGCCGGAAATCAGGAGATCGAACTGGCCGTGGTTAATGCCCGGGCCGATAACGAGTCTCTGGCCCATCTGCTCAAGTATGATTCCGTGCACCGTACCTTTGAGGGTACTGTGGAAGCCAATGACAAAGGGTTTCTGCTGAACGGCAGGCAGGTGGTGGTAACCCGCAACGCTCCCGGCGAGTGGACCTGGGGTGATCTTGGGGTGGATATCGTTATCGAGAGCACCGGCAAGTTTCGGGACCGGGAGAGCTGCGAGAAACACCTGGCCTGCGGCGCCAAAAAGGTGATTATCTCCGCCCCGGGTAAGGATCCGGATGCGACCATCGTTATGGGGGTCAACGAAGAGGTCTTTGATCCCGAGTTCACCGTTTTTTCCAATGCCTCCTGCACCACCAACTGTCTGGCTCCCGCGGCCAAGGTCATCAACGACACCTTCGGCATCGAAAAAGGGCTCATGACCACCATCCACTCCTACACCATGAGCCAGCGCATCCTGGACGGGTCCCACAAGGATCTACGCCGGGCCCGGGCCGGGGCCATGTCCATGCTTCCGACCACCACCGGGGCGGCGGTGGCTGTGGCCGAGGTCATTCCCGCACTCAAGGGAAAGCTGGACGGTATGGCCGTGCGTGTACCCACCCCGAATGTTTCCCTGGTCGACCTTGTGGTCACTCTGAACCGGGACGTCACTGTCGAAGAGGTCAACGGCGCACTCAAGAGTGCCTGTGAGGGACCGCTCAAAGACATTCTCGGGTACACTGAAGAACCCCTGGTTTCCGTTGATTTTAACGGGAGCACGTACGGGGGAGTGGTTGACGCAGCGTGCACCACGGTCATGCAGGGCAATATGGTCAAAGTGATCATCTGGTATGATAACGAAGCCGGGTTTACCAATCAGCTGCTTCGTCTGACGAAAAAGGTGGCGGCCACGCTGTAGTTTTTTCGATATTGGATTATATAGGCACGGGTTTCTTTTGGGAGCCCGTGCCTTTTTTAATTATTGAAGTTACGCACGCCCAACCATTCGGAATCACCACCAAGCCAGGATCATACCGGGGCGCCACTGCGTGCGCCCGATCTCCCAAGACGAGCAAAAACCTCAGGAGTCATCCCCATCCTCCCAGCACTGCCGTCTTCAAAACGGGCGCACGCAGTGGCGCCCCTACGCCGACTTGCCGGCAGGTGCGTAAGATTCTTTGACCGCGAAGGACGCGAAGGAAGAGGGATAAAGGTCGTACAGGTTCCATGCGTCCAATTATTTTGAGAAAAGTTGAAATCTGCGTAACTTCAGTTAATTATTGAGCAGACGCTCAGCTTGCCAATCGCGCCTTCAATCCGTAACATCATCGGTCCGTCTGCTCCTGTAGCAGGCGCAAACATCACTCAACCGTTTTTTTCGAGGATCACATGTCCGGTTTCACCCACCTCCATTGCCACACCGAATACTCCCTCCTGGACGGGGCCATCCGTCTCAAGGACCTCTGCGCCAGGTCCGTGGATTTCGGATTTTCAGCTGCAGCCATCACCGACCACGGCAATCTGTTCGGGACCCTCATGTTTTACCAGGAAGCCAGGAAGTTCGGGATCAAGCCCATCATCGGGTGCGAGGTGTACGTGGCCCCGGGCAGGCGGACGGAAAAACACACCGATCCGCGTATCCGTTCCGGGTATCATCTGGTATTGCTGGCCCAGAATCTGGAGGGGTATCACAACCTGGTCCGGCTGGTATCCTCGGGGTACCTGGAAGGGTTTCATTACAAGCCCCGGGTGGACAAGGAGCTGCTGCGCAAATGGAACTCCGGCCTGGTGGCTCTGTCCGCCTGTCTTAAGGGGGAGGTCCCGTACAAGCTTGAAAATGAGGGGTTCGACGCCGGATTGGCCGAGGCCCGGGAATATGCCGACATCTTCAAGGACCGGTTCTATCTGGAGATGCAGGCCAACGGGCTCAAGGAACAGGACAAGCTGAATCAGGATCTGCTGGAACTGGCAGCCAAAGCAAAACTGCCCCTGGTGGCCACCAATGACTGCCATTATCTCGGACCGGATGATGTTGCAGCCCACGACGTGCTTCTGTGCATTCAGACCGGCAAGACAGTGGACGATCCCAAACGGATGCGGTTTGGAACCGACAAGCTCTACTTTCGGCCGCCCGAGGAGATGGAGGCCGCTTTTTCACACTGCCCCGAGGCTATCGAGAACGTGGGGCGCATCGCAGATTCCTGCAACGTGGAGTTTAATCTCGGACAGAACCACTTTCCGGTCTACGATATTCCCGAAGGCATGACCATGGACCAGGAGTTCAGGCGCATGGTCAAGGAAGGGGTCCGGGAACGTCTGGGTGCCCTGCCCTATGAAGTGAACGAACAGGATTACTGGGACCGGGCCGAACTGGAGCTGGACGTGATCTGCCAGAAGGGGTTTCCGGCCTATTTTCTCATCGTCCAGGATTTCATCAATTGGGCCAAACGGGAGGATATTCCGGTGGGACCCGGTCGGGGGTCGGCCGCCGGAAGTCTGGTGGCGTATGCCCTGAAAATCACCAATCTCGACCCGCTTCGGTACAATCTGCTCTTCGAGCGGTTTTTGAACGTGGAGCGGGAGTCCATGCCGGATATCGACGTGGACTTCTGCTATAATCGCCGGGAAGAGGTCATCCGCTACGTCACGGACAAATACGGCAAGGATAGCGTGTCCCAGATCACCACCTTCGGGACCATGAAGGCCAAGGCCGCGGTCCGGGACGTGGGCCGGGCCCTGGGGCTCAGCTTTGCCGAGACGGACCGGATCGCCAAGATGGTCCCGGACGAGCTGAAGATGACCCTGAAAAAGGCTCTGGAGATGGAGCCGGATCTGGCCAACCTGGCCAAAGCCGACCCCATGATCGGCAAGCTTATCGATACCTCCATGCGACTGGAGGGACTGGCCAGACACGCTTCCACCCATGCCGCCGGAGTGGTCATCTCCGACCATCTGCCCATGATCGAGCACCTGCCCCTGTATACCGGGAAAAAGGGCGAAGTCGTGACCCAGTTCGACATGAAGCGGGTGGAAAAGGTCGGGCTGATCAAATTCGACTTTCTGGGTCTCAAGACTCTGACCGTGATCGACGACGGGCTCAAGCTGGCCAGGCTGGCCGGCAAGGAGACTCCGGACCTGGACACCCTGCCCCTGGATGACGTCAAGACTTTTGAACTGCTCTGTCGGGCCGAGACCGAGGGGGTGTTCCAGCTTGAGAGTTCGGGCATGCGCAAGGTGCTGCGCAGTCTGCGGCCGAGCTGCTTCGAGGACATCGTGGCCCTGCTGGCCCTGTATCGTCCGGGGCCTCTGGAAAGCGGGATGGTGGACACCTTTATCAAATGCAAGCACGGGGAGATTCCGGTCGAGTACCCCCATCCGACACTGGAACCGATCCTCAAAGATACCTACGGGGTCATCCTGTACCAGGAACAGGTCATGCGCATCGCCTCGGACCTGGCCAACTACTCCCTGGGTGACGGGGATATTCTGCGCCGGGCCATGGGTAAGAAGGATCCTGCGGTCATGGCCGAGCAGCGGGTCAAGTTTATGGAGGGAGCCAGGGAAAACGAAATCCCCGAGGATGTGGCCGCATATATTTTTGATCTGATGGAGAAGTTTGCCGGGTACGGGTTCAACAAATCCCATAGTGCGGCCTATGCCCTGGTTTCCTATCAGACCGCCTATCTCAAGGCCCACTATCCGGCCGAGTTCATGGCTGCGCTGATGACTTCCGAGGTCAGCGTCACGGACAAGATCCTGGTGCATATCAATGCCTGTCGGGATGCGGGGATCGGCATTCTTCCACCAGACATCAACCACAGCTTTCATTTTTTTTCCGTGGAAGAGGAAAAGATCCGCTATGGACTGTCCGGGATCAAGGGAGTCGGGGACGGGGCCATCCAAACCATAGTGGACGAACGGAAGCAGGACGGACCTTTTACAAGCCTGCTTGAATTCTGTGAGCGGGTAAACCTGCGCAAGGTGAACAAGAAGGTCCTGGAAAATCTGATCAAGAGCGGGGCCATGGACTGCCTGGGGTGCTCCAGGTCCGTGCTTTTGGCCGGGCTGGAAAAGGTGACCGCCCTGGCTCAGAAACGGTCCAAACGCAAAACCGGCGGGCAGCTCTCCTTTATGACCATGGTTGAGGACCAGGACGCCTGTTTTTTGAATGGTCTCGGCATGGAGGCCGAGGAGAACCGGCTGGAGGAGTTCGGCGACGACGAGAAGTTTCGCATGGAGAAGGAGGCTCTGGGTTTTTTTCTCATGGGGCATCCCCTGCTGCCGTTTCGGGAAGAGCTGAAACGGCTTAAGCTGCGTACCCTGGTTGAGTGCCAGGAAATGGGGTCAGGGGCCGAGGTGCAGGTCGGTCTGCTGGTGACCTCCAAAAAAGAGCATATCACCAAAAAGGGAACCAAGATGGCCTTCTGCCAGGTTGAGGACCTGACAGCGGGAGGGGAAGTGGTCGTCTTTCCGGAGACGTATGCCCAGGCCCGGGCACTTCTGGACGGGGATCAGCCTCTTCTGCTCAAGGGGAAGATCGGGCGGGACGAGGATGACGGGGGTGAGGACGGATCGAAGACCGCCAAGCTGGTGGCCGAATCTTTCCGGGCGCTGAGCGATGCTGCAGGCGAAGGCCTGGAGCCGGTCGGACTGCGGGTCATGGCCGGAGGAGGTGCAGGTCCGGATTGGTCCGGGCTCAAGGAGTTGCTGGCCAGATATCGGGGGCAGGTTCCGGTTCGGCTCACCCTGCGCTTTGAGGGGTGCGAATGTGACCTGTTGTGCGGTCCCCGGTACCAGATCGCCCCGAGCCCGGAGTTCTGGAAGGAATTCGAGGTCTGGAGAGAGAAGGCAGGGTGCGCCTAGGTGACTGAAGGAAGAAGGGGCGCAGGGATATGTCCGCCATCGCTTGGACCGAATAATTGTCAATCAGCAATGTTTCCGGCCGGATCAGCCGGAATGGAGAGAAATATGGCCGGAAACGGATTTTGGATGTTGAAGGTGCGTTCGGATTTCAGTTCATCGCACCAGCTCAGGCACTACGAGGGAAAGTGTGAACGGTTGCACGGGCACAATTTTACCGTGGAAGTGGAAGTGCGTGGGGACAGGCTTGATTCCGAACTCGGGATCCTGATGGATTTCAAGGAACTCAAGCGGATGCTCAAGGAGGTTACGGACGTATTGGACCACACGCACCTCAATGACCTGCCCGCTTTTGCCGAGGATAATCCGTCATCGGAGCTG
>JAWLGC010000121.1:0-7181 GCA_041685265.1 Desulfomicrobiaceae bacterium
AAGGAGGCACGTATGCCGATTTATGAATATGTATGCGAAAAGTGTCAGAAAGAGTTCGAGGAGATCGTTCTTGGGGATGAAACCATCACCTGCCCGGCGTGCGGCAGTCGTGAGACCACCAAGCTGATCTCCCGGGGAAATTTCAGGACCGGCGGCCCCATTGTTGCGGGTTCCCCCAGTGCCGGCGCCATCACCACGCGTGGCGCGAGTGGGTGTGCGAGTTGTTCGAGCAAGAACTGCTCTTCGTGTGGAAGCTGATCGAAAAACGGGATGTTGCAAATGAAAAAGATTGTCATCGCCACGCGCGGAAGCAAACTGGCCCTGTGGCAGGCCAACCATATCCGGGACTCTCTGCAGGGTCGGTATCCAGGCCTTCAGGTTGATCTGAAGGTGATCAAGACCCAGGGCGACAAGATTCTCGATGTCCCTCTGGCCAAGATCGGGGGCAAGGGATTGTTCGTCAAGGAGATCGAGGAGGCCATGCAGGCCGGGGAAGCCGATATCGCCGTGCACAGCATGAAGGATGTTCCCTCGGAGCTTCCGGACGGGCTCAAGCTGGGGATTATCCCGGAGCGGGAAGTGCGCACGGACGCTCTGTTGTCGGTCCGATTCAAGGGGCTGGACGACCTGCCCGAAGGGGCGCATGTGGGCACCAGTTCGCTGCGACGTCAGGCCCAGCTGCTGCGGTTGCGTCCTGACCTGCGTATCACCTCGCTGCGCGGCAATCTGGACACCCGGGTGCGCAAGATGGAGGAGGGCCGGTACGACGCCATTGTTGTGGCCGCGGCCGGTATGGTCCGCCTCGGGCTGCAGACCACGTATATGGCCGACCTGACCCCGCCCGATTTTTATCCCGCCCTGGCCCAGGGAGCACTGGGGATCGAATATGCCGAGGAGCGGTCCGACCTGGACGAACTGCTCGGATTTCTGGACCACGCGCCGACCCGGGCCTGCGTGCTCGCCGAGCGGGCCTTTTTGTTCGGCCTGGACGGCGGATGTCAGGTGCCTATTGCCGGGGAGGCCCTTCTTGACGGCAACACCGTGACCCTGACCGGAGTGGTCGGGGATGTGGACGGCACCGGATTCGTTACCCGACAGCGATCGGCCAAGGTCAAGGATGTCGAGACCATGGGCCGGGACCTGGCCCGGGAAGTCCTGGACGCCGGAGCCCGGGAGATCCTGGATCGGCTGTACGGAAAATGCTGATGTTTTAGGTCCTGGGATTCCGGGATCTTGGGATTGACGGAAAGCAGACATGGCCACCGAAGTGATTCGGTGGCCTTTTCATTTGATGCTCAGGGGCAGAATCAGAATCAGAATCTGCGCCGCACCCGTAACAGTCATGGAATCTCGGGGCGGGGTTCCGGTGTTGTCAGGCGGTCGGACACACGGAACAGGAGGTCGGCGAGGTGGTCCAGAGTCTCCATGGTCCCCTGGTCAGCGGCAATTCGTCTGGCCGTCCACTGTCCCAGGTAGAAGACCTCCTGATCCGAGACATGCTCTGTTGACGCGCTGCTGCGTACAACCTTCAGGTATTCCTCTCTGACCCGTTCCCGGGTCAGAATGGCATTTTTGATCTCTTCAGCGGCCCGGTCCGCCTTCAGGGGCATCAGTTTTTCCTTTTCTTTTTTCCAGAATCTGGCGTGGGCGGCATTGACCCGCTCGACAGCATCCTGGTGCACGTTAAGCAGTTCAAGGGCAGTCGGGTCCGTTGTCAGTCCCTTGAGCACCTGCCCTGTTCCGCGAATCTTGGCTGCCAGCAGTTCCAGAAAGACGGAGATTTCCGTTTCCGTCAAGCCTCGTTCGGTTTCCCGGTCGTTTACAACGAACAGGCGGGTGGTTGCCTGCGCCCGGGTGATGAGCTCCTCCCTGAACCGGTCCAGATACACGGAGGAGAGGAAGTTCAGGGTGGGGATCTGCAGGATGTATTTCAGGATTTCCCGTCGCGCCGGCAGCAGCCCTGTCTGTTCATGGCCGAGGCCGAACAGATGGATTCCGTAGCGCATGTTCACACTCTTGACGGACAGGTTCAAAAGGGGGTGCGCTCCGGGGTTGTGCACGGTTCGGGCCGGATGAAAATGATCCAGGGCAAAGGCGGCCAGGTCGGTCAGAAAATCCGTGGTGACCACGTCATCATCAATGGGTGGTGCCGGTTTTGGGATCGGTTCCGGAACAGGATTGACGTCCGGCAGACTCGCGTTGGAATCGCTTGCGAGAGGGGGAGACGGGACGGGCTGAACCGGAGCCGGGGCCGGTTCGGGGTCGGCAAGGACCTGCTGTTCGGTTTCGATATTCAACTGTTCCGAGCGGTAGACCAGATACAGCGTGGTCACGGCCATGGCCAGCAGAAAGAGGAGTGCGAGCTTCAGCCTGGGATGCTTCATAGGATGGCTCCGAAAGAAGGCGCTTGGAAAAAATTAGTCGGAAAAGGTGTACCCGAAGGCACATTCGGAGTTGGTCAGACACAGGGGCTGACCCGTGCTTTCCAGAACAGAACGCCAGTAGTTGGATCTGACGTTCAGCTTGCGCCGCTGCAGGGTGACCAGTTCAAGCGGGAGATTCACAAACCTGTCCTGGAGCCTGCTGACCACCATTCCGGTCTTTCCGGCCATGGCCGCATGCACGGCATGCTGCCCGAGAAATCCGCAGTAGATGCGGTCGTTGGCGTTGGCCGGAATGGATCGGATGATATAGCTCGGATCGATGTATTTGAGCGTGAAAGGAAGTCCGTTTTTTCCAAGGTGGTCCTTGATTTCCCTGATCAGAATCTGACAGATGTCCCCCAGTACCGGGTTTCCCGAGTCATCGGAAGCCTTTGAAACGGCGCACAGTTCCTGCCCCGCCCCCTCAGCCGCCACGATGACGGCATGGTGCCGGGAGCGCAACCGGTTCTCCAGGGCTTTGAGCAGCCCGGCCGGCCCTTCCAGTTCGAATCGGTCCTCGGGAATAAGGACGAAGTTGACCTCCTTGAGGGCCAGGCTGGCCTGGGCCGCGATGAATCCGGATTCCCGGCCCATGAGCTTGACCAGCCCGATTCCATACGGGGCCCCCTGGGCCTCGGTGTGGGCGCACCGGATGGCCTCGGTGGCTTTTTCCACGGCCGTATCGAAACCAAAGGACCTGGTCACGAAGCTGATGTCGTTATCGATGGTCTTGGGAATGCCGATCACCGCCACCTTGAGGCCCCGTTCCTTGACCTCTGCGTTGACCGCTCGAGCCGCTTTCATAGTCCCGTCCCCGCCGACCATGAACAGCACGTTGATGTTTAACCGTTCCAGAGCGTCCACGATTTCCCCCGGTGCCTGAGGGCCGCGGGAAGAGCCGAGAATAGTGCCGCCGAACTCGTGGATGTTGCTGACGTTGTCCGGGGTTAATTCCATGGTTTCGTGGCCGTATTTGGGGATGAACCCCTGCAGGCCGTACCGGATACCGATGGTGGTCGGGATTTTGTAGTTGTGGTGGGCTTCCATGACGATGGACCGGATCACATCGTTGATGCCGGGGCAGAGTCCGCCGCAGGTGACGATGGCGCATTTGGTTTTGGAAGGATCGAAATACAGGTTTTTCCGCGGGCCCGCTTCTTCGAAACTGAGATAGACCGGTTCCCGGGGCATCTCCTCCAGAGTTTCCGGGGAGAGGTGGATCTTGAGCTCCCGGCTGTTGGAAATGAACTGATAAAACGGAAGCGGGGATGGAATCTTGGCTTCGCCGATGGACTCGATGGCTGTGTCCAGGGTGGTGATGTCCTGCATGAAAATGTCTCCTTGGAAAGGTGCGATGGTCATCTGCCGGGGTGCAGAAGATCCTTCAGGGCCTGATCGAGGTCCAAAAAGGTGAACGTGAACTCGTTGTTCGCCAAGACCCGGGGGCGGCAACGCAGGCTGGAAAGAACCAGATCGGCGGCTTCTCCGGCCACCAGCCGGACCGCAGCCGAAGGCACGGGAAGAATTGCCGGCCGTTTCAGGGTCGCGGCCAGGGAGCGGGTAAAATCCTTGTTGGTGACCGGGTTCGGGGCGCATATATTAACAGGCCCGCGGATGGTGTCGTGCTCGGCCGTGAACAGGATCGCCCTGGCCAGGTCCTGGATGTGCACCCAGCTGAACCACTGCGTTCCGGGTCCGATTCGTCCGCCCAGCCCGAGTTTGAATATCGGAAGCATCTCCTTGAGGGCGCCGCCGGAATTCCCGAGGACCAGAGGGAATCGGGTGATGACCACCCGGTGCCCGAAGTCTCCGGCCTTTTCCGCTTCCTCCTGCCATTTTCTGGTCACCTCGGCCAGAAAGCCCACGCCGTACGAGTCGTGATCGTCAAGGATCTCATTTCCCCGGTCCCCGAAAAATCCGATGGCGTTGGCACAGATCAGGGTTCCGGGTGTACGGTTCTGCATTGCCTGGACCACCATTCGGGTGGACTGGACGCGGGTATCCATGATGCTCTGTTTGGCTTTTTCCGTCCACCGGACCGAAACCGGGGCTCCCACCAGATTGATGACGGTTTCCGCCTCCTGAACCCGCTCCTGCCAGGGACCGGGCCGGGTCGGGTCTCCCTCCACCTGGGACAGGGAAGGATGGGACAGGGACAATCCGGACCCGGATCGAACCAGGGCCGTGATCCGGTGCCCTGCATCCAGCAGATGGCGGATCAGATATCTGCCGATAAATCCGGTTCCTCCGAGAATGAAGAAGTGCATGTATCTCTCCTTGTGCCACCGGTACCGGGAGTGGAAAATGAACCTTTCCGGTCGTGGTGACAATATCTGCGGTTTTGTCTAGGATGGTCAGGTAACTATGAAAAGTACTTATCGTTGTTGTCTACCAGCACTTTCAGACAAGGACAAGGATCTCATGTCCGCGGATGGGCTCCGGGGCGCGATGTAACACGTATAATGGAGGGAGCATGGTCACGTATGATTTCGATCTCGGGGTGATCGGTGGCGGGGCTGCCGGGCTGACCACTGCGGCAGGCGCGGCCCGACTCGGGGCAAAGACCCTGCTTGTGGAAAAGGAACCGGCCCTGGGTGGAGACTGCCTGCATTTCGGGTGCGTACCGAGCAAGACCCTGATCAGCAGCGCTGCGGCGTACCATCAGGCCGGAGACCTGGAGCGTTTCGGTCTGCCCCGTGTAGAACGGCCTCCGGTGGATTTTTCCCGGGTGGCGGACCGGATCAGTTCGGTGATTTCAACCATCCAGAAACATGATTCCGTGGACCGGTTCTGCAGTCTCGGGGTCAAAGTGATTTTTGGCGAGGCCCGGTTCGAGGACGACCATGTTCTTGTGGTGGACGGAAAGCGGTATTCGGCTGGAAAGTGGGTGGTGGCCACCGGCTCCAGGGCGGGGGTGCCCCCGATCAGGGGGCTGGATTCGACCCCGTATCTGACCAATCGGGAGCTTTTTTCTCTCGGCTCCCTGCCCGTCTCCCTGGCCATTCTGGGGGGTGGTCCCATTGCTCTGGAGATGGCCCAGGCCTTTGCCCGGCTCGGCTCCCGGGTGGAGGTCATTCAGCGCAGCTCCCACGTACTGTCCAAGGAGGACGAGGACATGGCCGATCTGGTCATGGACGGACTGCGCCGGGAAGGGGTGGTCTTTCATCTTGGGACGCGGGTCACTGAAGTCCGGGATCTCGGATCGTCCCGGCAGGTCATGTTCACCGACGGCAGTGGAGCAGAACAGAGCGTGGTCGCAGACCAGCTGCTGGTCGCCCTGGGCCGGAGAGCCAATGTGGACGGGCTCGGTCTTGACGGGCTGGGAATTGCTGCGTCTTCTCGGGGGATCGAGGTCGATTCAAGGATGCGCACCGCCCGTTCCCACATTTTTGCCGCCGGGGATGTGACCGGGGCGTACCAGTTCACCCATGCCGCCGGATACGAGGGGGGTATCGTGGTTTCCAATGCCGTGTTCCATCTGCCCCGTAAGGCGGACTATACGTGGTTGCCCAGGTGCACCTATACCGATCCTGAACTGGCCGGAATCGGGTTGAACGAACAACAGGCCCGGGAACTCGGGAAAGATTTCCGGGTGGTTGTGGAGCGGTTCGCCGATAATGACCGGGCCGTTGCTCAGGGGTGCGGAGAAGGGATGCTCAAGCTTGTTCTCGGAAGCGGGGATAAACCTCTTGGAGTGCAGATCTGCGGCCCCCAGGCCGGAGAGCTGCTCAACGAGTGGGTGGCGGTCCTGGGCGGCGGAGTGAAGTTGTCCGCCCTGGCCGGGGCGGTGCACCCCTATCCCACTCTGGGAGAGATCTCCAAGCGGGCCGCAGGCAGCGTGATCGGCGAGAAGATTTTTTCAGAAAAGGTGCAGAAGACGCTGAAGTTTTTTTTCAACTTCAAGGGCAGGGCGTGCGGGGAGTTTTAGGTTTTAAGTGTTACGTTTTAAGGGTTAAGGGTTAAGGGTTAAGGGCAATGGCGTTTAGTACATCCTGAGATGTACTGTTTCAGGCCGGAAACGCTCCTTAAAGGTCTTCCCTTGAGGGGGGAGGGGGGTGTCTGGCACGGTATAGATTACGTTCGTACAGGGGGAACCATGCAGATCGGAATGATCGGACTCGGAAAGATGGGGATGAACATGTCCCGGCGGCTGTTGCGGGCCGGGCATGAGGTGACGGCCTGGAACCGCAGCCCGGACAAGACCAGAGCCCTGGTGGACGAGGAGGGTGGCACGGCAGTCTTTTCTCTGCCCGGGCTGGTGCAGGCCCTTGCTCCACCCCGGGTGGTGTGGATGATGCTCCCGGCCGGCAGGGTGGTCGACGAGACTCTGGAGGAACTGCTGCCCCATATGCAGGACGGCGACATCCTGGTTGACGGCGGCAACACCCGGTACAAGGACGACGTTCGGCGGGCGGAAAAGGCGGGGCGTTACGGAGTCCGCTATCTGGACATGGGGGTCAGCGGCGGGGTCTGGGGTCTTTCAGAGGGATACTGTCTCATGGCCGGGGGAGAGCGGGCCGGGTTCGACCAGATTCTGCCCCTGCTGCGCGATCTGGCCCCTGAAAACGGGGTCATGCATTGCGGCCCCAGCGGGGCCGGACATTTTGTAAAGATGATTCATAACGGCATTGAATACGGTATGATGCAGGCCTATGCCGAGGGGTTTGCCCTGCTTGAGGGCTCGGATTACGGAGAGGGGCTGGACCTGGCCGAACTGAGCCGGGTCTGGAATCAGGGGTCCGTGATCCGGTCCTGGCT
>JAWLGC010000029.1:0-27970 GCA_041685265.1 Desulfomicrobiaceae bacterium
GAAATTTCAGAAATTGAAAGAGCAGGCGCTAACGTCTTATAATTTCTCAAATTTCTAAAATTTCTTAAATTTGAAATTTCTAATTTTGTAAAAAGGACCAGAATAGTTACCAAAACTACAACTTCCCCTCACCCCAATTCCCGGCAGACCCAGATGACCTTGCCGATGATCCTGACGAGATCCATCTCGTCCCCCTGCAGATAAATGGGGGCATAATCCTGGTTGTCGCTGATCAGGACCAGTTTTCCGGGATGGCGCTCCACCCGTTTGACCATGACCGTATCCTCGACACCAACGGCATAGACCGCACCGGCCAGGATGTCCCGGGCCGTCTCATTGACCAGGACACAGTCCCCTTCCCGGATTTCCGGCTCCATACTGTTGCCGACCACCTCCATCAGGGCCATGTGCCTGGGATCTCCCTTGCGCTGCAGCCAGTCCCGGCGAAAGGAAAAGAACTCCTCCACCTCGGCCCCGTGCTCAAAGGACCCGCCCCCGGCACTGAGACGGGCCATAACCTTGGGGATGCGGACGAACTCCCCGCCCTCCTCGGAAACCAGGTAGGGGTCCCCCATTCCGGATTCGATCCAGTCCGGATTCAGACCGAAAGCTCGAAACAGCTTCAGAACCCATTTTTCAGGGACCATGTCCTTTTTTTTGGCCTGAGTCACTGCGGAACGATCCACGCCGAGCAACCCGGCCAGTTCGGCCTGGGACCGGATTCCGGTCACCCGGCAGATACGGGAAAGAAACTGCTCAAACCGGGAACCGCCCCGGGAATTCAGCTGTTGATGTGTCGCGTTGTTCATGTTGATATTCATAAACACCATACGCCGGATATGGCAACATTTTTTTCGCCCCCTGTTCCTGGAGCGTCTCGGCTCCATGGGTGCTTGCCGTTCGGCATGAGGCCGGGTAGGGAACGGCAGGGATGGTCACTCACCTGCAACCGGATCAGCTTCATGCCCGTATCTCCCAGCCTGAGCCTCAAACAACGCGTGCGTCAGCTCGTTACCACGATTTCCCTGATCGGCGGCACGCTGACGCTGCTCCTTTTTTATCTCATCGGCAATGCCACCATGGAAAAACATGGTCGGCAGACAGCGACCATGCTCGCCGACAAGACTGCGGAGCATATCCGCACCCCGATCCGGCGGGAGCTCGCCCTGGCCCGCAAACTGTCCGACTCTCCCCTGCTGAAAAAATGGGCCCTGCAGGACAGGGACCCGGACCTTATCCACCAGGCTCTTGAGGAGCTGCAAAGCTATGCGCGCCATTTCAGGGACGGATCGGTCTTTTTCATTGCCGCTCCATCACGCCGTTACTACTATTTTGACGACGCCACCCCGCCGACGGCTGAGCCGAAATACACTTTAGACCCCAACACCCTTCAGGATATCTGGTATTTCAACACCATGCGCCGTGTCGGGCGTGACGCCCTGAACGTCAACTACGACGCGGTCCTGAACACGACCAAGGTATGGATCAACGTCATCGTCCACAACAACGGACACAAGGTGGGGCTGGCCGGTACCGGCCTCGACCTCGGTTTTTTCCTGAACGAGGTCGTAGACACCGGCACCCCGGGCGTCTCCGCAATTCTCTTTGACCGGGAAGGAAAGATTCAGGCGCACCAGAACCCCGACCGGGTGGCCATCAACGCGAAACGGGCCGGAAACCCTATCCGCGGCACCATGCCCGACCTTCTCGAGGATGGAGTCTGGACAACGATGCAGGAGTCCATGGACCAGGGACGCCTTGCCCCGGGCGAACCGATTCTGCTCGCCGGACCGCGCTTCTCCCCTGCAAAGCCGATATCCGCACTGGTATATCTCCCTGAACTGGACTGGTATGCCCTGGTCCGGGTGGACACCGGAGCTCTGTTGAACTGGACCGACTTCGCCCCGTTGGCCGTTCTCCTTATCGGCTCGGTGCTGATCATGCTCGCAGCCCTGACCTGGATGATGAACAGGGTCGTGCTCTCGCCCCTGGCCCTGCTCACCGCATCCACCAGGCAGATCGCCTCGGGCCGATACGAACCGGTCGCCGTCACCTCCCACGACGAAATCGGGGCTCTCGGCACCTCCTTCAACGACATGGTGGCCACGGTCAGGGAGCATACCGAAAATCTCGAAAGCCTGATCCGTGAACGTACCGCGGCCCTGGAGGCGTCCCGAAACTCGCTTCAGGTCAAAAACACAGAAATCATGGACAGCATCGAATACGCTCTGACCATCCAGCAGACCATTCTTCCCCCTGAAGAACTTCTGTCCGCCGCCCTGGACGAACATTTTCTGATCTGGCAGCCGCGCGACCTGGTGGGGGGGGATTTCTACGCCTTTCAGAATACGGATCAGGGATGGCTGCTGGGGGTGATCGACTGCACAGGACACGGCATTCCCGGTGCGTTCATGAGCATGGCCGCCCATGCCGCCCTGCAGCATGCTCTGGCCACGGTCTCCCCGACCGATCCCGGCCGGGTCATGGCCGCCATGAACCGGATCATTCGCGCTTCCCTGCACCGCGATGCCGACAACCCCGCCCAGGACAGCGGACTGGATATGGCCCTCTGCCACTACTCCCGGGACACCGGGACCCTTAGTTTTGCAGGAGCCCGCATGGACCTTTTCATCGACGAAGATGAGAGGTGCCGCCGCATCCGAGGGACCGTCCACAGCATCGGCTATCGGAGATCGAACCCCGATGCGACCTTCGCGACCCATGATGTTCCTGCCCGGGAAGGGACCATTTTCTACCTCCTTACGGACGGCATCACGGACCAGGCCGGCGGGGATAAGGGATTCGGATTCGGGCGGCGCAGGCTCCTGGAAACCATCCGGGAATACGCACACCTTCCGCTGCAGCAGCAACAGCAGAAAATTCTGGATCGAATCACGGCCCATCAGGGATCGTATCCTCAACGGGACGACATAACCATGATCGGATTCCGCCCCGGCGGAAAATGCCGGCACTGACACCTCAACCCTTTCCAGGAGATCCTCATGAACATCGATGTCTTTGATCTGTACAAGACCCTGCGTCAGTCCGACATTCTGTTCTGTTTCAGCGGAGCCATCTCCCAAAGCATCGTAGAGGGCCTGGGGCAGACCCTGCGCACCCACCTTGAGCGGCAGGAGGCCGATTCCAGGGCGATACGGAACGTGTTCGCCATCCTGGTCGAGCAGATGCAGAACGTGATCAACTATTCCACAGAGAATGTCCCCGGGCCCGAAGAGGAAGGCAGCCTCAGATACGGCATCGTTGTTGTGGGGCAGGATAACGGCAGGTTTTTTATCATTTCCGGCAATTACATCAAGGACAGTGCTGCTGAACGAGTCACCGCACTGCTGGAAAAAATGCAGTCCATGGACAAGGATGAATTGAAACATTTCTACCGACAGGAACGCAGAAAGGATGACGACCCTGAAAGCAAGGGAGCCGGCCTGGGGCTTATCGAGGTGGCCCGGAAGACCTCCCTGCCCGTCGAACACTCAATACTGTGCACGGACAGCGGCCGCCGGTTTCTGACCATCAAGGCCGTGATCTAGGAGTCGCCATGAATATACTGCAGATCGAAGCAACCAAGTCCTCGCCCGCTATTTTCTTTGATCCGGAAAGGGGGCTGCTGCGGATTTCCGGGGAATCCTATCCGGAAAACGCCGCCGCGTTCTACACTCCCGTCTTTGCCTGGCTCAAGGAGTACCTCGCCGGC
Source organism: Desulfomicrobiaceae bacterium (assembly GCA_041685265.1). Classification (GTDB taxonomy): domain Bacteria; phylum Desulfobacterota; class Desulfovibrionia; order Desulfovibrionales; family Desulfomicrobiaceae; genus JAWLGC01. Next base: position 3,713 of record JAWLGC010000029.1, read on the forward strand.
ATGGTGTCAGGGCAAAAAATCCGGATAGAGATGAACGTCCCGTATTTCAACAGCAGTACCTCAAAAGTGTTCCTGAACTTCTTCGACCTCCTGGAGGCCGAGGCGGAAAAAGGAACTCCCGTGGAGGTAAACTGGACCTATGAAGAGGATAACGAGACCGCCCTGGAGTGCGGCGAGGATTTCCAGGAAGAAATGCGGGCTATGACCTTCAATCTCGTTACAATCAGTGAGTGATATTTCATGAATGATATCGACACAAGTCTGTTCGAGAACGAGGAGCAGATCCTGGCCGGGGCTGAGGAACTTCTGGCGGAAAACACCATCCGCCCGGAAACATGCGCCGATCATTACCGCGACCTCAAAAACAGTTACGCCACCCTGTTGCGCCATACCCGGTACCTGGTCCGCCTGAGCGATCGGATGCAGCGGGACCTTAGTGACCTCAATCACCTTCTGGAGGCAAGCGAAGAGAAGTATCGCTCCATCTTCGAGAACGTGGCAGAGGGAATCTTTCGCAGTCACCTGGACGGCACCCTGCTGGATGTGAACCCGGCCATGGCCAGAATTCTTGGCTACTCCTCTCCCCGGGAACTGCTGACCGAACAGTCGGGCTCGGAACTTCTCCTGTTTCCGGACGAAACCGAGGCCGGACGCTTTCTGGGGCCCATCGCCAAACACGGCCGGGTCAGCAACGGACAATACCGGATGGTCCGCAAGGACGGGGGGCATATCTGGGTCGAGGTCAGTGCCCGTACCGTGGAAAGCGCCAAAACGCGCTCAACACACATCGAGGGCATTCTCTCCGATGTCACTGAACGGCAGCGGATGCTTGAGGATCTTCGCTGGCTGGCCACCACCGACGGACTGACCGACCTGTTCAACCGGCGTCATTTTCTGGAAATCGCTGAACGGGAAATGAGTCGGGGGATCCGGTACGGACGCAATCTGAGTCTGCTCATGCTGGACATCGACCACTTCAAAGCGGTCAATGATACCTATGGTCATGATATGGGAGATATGGTGCTCAAGATGGTGGCCAGAGTCTGCCGGGAAAAAATTCGGGAGTGTGATCTGGTCGGACGACTGGGGGGAGAAGAGTTTGCCGTTCTCTGTCCGGACACCCACGAAGAGGAAGGGAGCATCCTGGCGGAGCGGTTGCGCCAGGCCATTGGAGAACCCCGGGTTCCAACGCCTGAAGGGAAGCTGATCAACGTGACCATCAGCATCGGATGCGCTGGCCTGACCGGAGACACACCCGACCTCGAGACCCTGCTCAAACTTTCGGACCGGGCCCTCTACGCGGCCAAGGACAGCGGGCGAGACCGGGTGTTCAAGGCATGCGATCTGGAAAAGGAGTCAAGAATCCGCCCCCCTCTCAAGCCCGAATAGTCACCCTTCAGCCCGAATACCGGCCAGGTTCTCCAAAGCGTCCTGCAGGTCCTGAACGGCCACGGGTTTGGCGATATACCCGTCCATGCCCAGACGCATGAATCTCTCCCGCTCCCCTTTCATGGCATGAGCGGTCAATGCAAGCACCGGGATGTCCGGGCGGGCCACCCCGTCCAGCCCGGACCGAATCCGCTGCAGGGCCTCCATGCCGTCCATGACCGGCATCTGGATATCCATGAGCACCAGGTCGAAATCATCTTTCTGCAGGGCCTGCACAGCCTTACGGCCGTTATCCACCACTTCGACCCGGTGCCCCAACCGCTCAAGCATCTTCTGGACCATGACCTGATTGACCCGGTTGTCTTCGGCCACAAGGATAGAAAGCGTCCTGCCCGCGGTCCCGGTCTGATATACCGGCGGAGCCGGCGTTGCATTTCCTGCATTCATTTCTCCGGGCTCCGCCACAATCGTGACGTAAAATGTCGCTCCCTGCCCCGGGGCGCTTTTGACACGCACCTCGCCGCCCATAAGCCGCACCAGTCTGGTCACGATACGCAGCCCGAGGCCCGACCCCTCGTAGGCCCTGCTGTGGGAGCCGTCGACCTGAGTAAACGGTTCAAAAATGGCCTGATGACGATCCTCGGGAATGCCGATGCCGGAATCCTGCACCTCAAACAGCAGGCCCGGGCCTTCACTCCACGGCCGGACCCGGACATCAACCCTGCCCTGCTCCGTGAACTTGACCGCGTTGCCGACCAGGTTGAGCAGCACCTGGCGAATCCGCCCCTGGTCCCCGATATACACAGGGCCGAGCTCCTTATCCAGATCGTACCCGATTGTGATTCCTTTTTCGTCGGCCCGCCTGGAAAAAAGGGTCATGATCCCGTCCAGAAGCTGCTTCAGGGAGAACGCCTCTCGAACCAGTTCCATTTTTCCGGCCTCCACCCGGGACAGATCCAGAATGTCGTTGATAACCTGAAGCAGACTCCGACCCGAATCCAGGGCCATGGTCAGGTACTCCCGCTGCTGCTCATCCATGGGGGTCCCCTCAAGCAGCTGGAGCATGCCCAGAATCCCGTTCATGGGAGTACGGACCTCATGGCTCATATTAGCCAGAAATTCCCCTTTGGCCCGGCTGGAAGTCTCGGCGGCCTGCATAGCCCGTTTCAGACGGACCTCGGCCTCCACCCGCCTGGTCACATCCCGAACCAGGGAGTAGAGCAGGGATTTGCCACGCACAATGATGGGCCCGGTGAGCACCTCCACGTCCCGCACGTCTCCGGATGCCAGGCGGTGCTGGAACTGAAAGTAGGTCCGTTTTTCCGACCGGGCCCTGGCCATCTCGGCTGCGACCTCGTCCCTGGAAAGGGTGTTCAGATCGAAAACCCGAAGGTTCATGAACTGTTCCCGGGAGTAGCCGTAATATCCCTCGGCCGCCGGGTTGGCATCCGCGATAGCCCCGGAGTCGGGATCGATAAGCAGCATCACCGCGTGGTTGTTCTGAAACAGCGCCCGAAACAGTTCCTCCCGATCCCGGACAGCTGCATGCAGGGCCGTCCTCCTGCGCAGCACAAAGCCGAGCAGGGAGAGCAGCAGGACAAGAGTACTGAAAACAAAAATGAGAAAAAACTGCCCTCTGGGGCCAAGCTTGATGATACGACCGGAATCGTTGAGCAGTTCGCTCCCTTTGGGAAGCCGGTCGCGGGAGATTGCGAACCTCATGAGCTCCTCTCCGTCAAAAAGATACCGGTTGGGACTTGTCGTAACCATGTCCACATCCCGCACCGCAGCTCCATCCAGGATGCGAACCGCCAGTTCCCCGGCCCGGCGCCCCTGCAGAAACTGACTGACAACCTTTCCCCCGATCATGCCCTGCCCGACGCCGTGCTCCCAGAGATGAAACAGGGGCAGACGCAAATGCTCGAGTAGAAAAGCCATGGCCTCGGGAAACTCCTTCACCTCGCCCGCCGCATCCCGGTAGGCCGACAGCAGAAGCACTCCGGCCGAAGAGGGCAGGGCACCGAGTTCAAGCCCCAGTTCCGCAAAGGTCATTTCGGACAGGGAACGTTCCTGCAGATCAAGGTCCGGAAAGCGGTCCTTCAGAGACCGGTACCGTTTCAGGTCTCCCTGGCCACTCGGAGTCCCGTCCACCACGGCCACAACCCGGTCCATACCGGACAGCATGGCACGCATGGTCCGGATGGTCTCTTCCATGGACACCTGTTCCACGACCCCGGTGATAGCCGGGTCTGTTTTCAGGCTCCGGGCCAGATCCAGATCGTTGACCCCGAAAAAAACCAGCGGGGCACGTTGAAACAGGGGGCGATGGTCCAAAAAAAACCGCAGAGCGCTATCGTCTGCGGTCATGACCAGGTCATAGGCAGGGAGCAGGTCCAGCTTATGAGCGATGGTTTTCCTGAAATTATTCCGGCTCGTAGCATCGTACAGCCGCTTACTGTCCATGTATTCGATATCAAGGCGGACCTGCCGGCTGGCCAGGGCCTCCTGCACGCCGCGAACCTGATCAAAAAAGGTGGGAAATCCGGGACTGTAAGAAGAGATGAGCAGAACCCTTTCCACCGTGGAGGCGGCGTGGACAGGCCCGCTACTCAAAAGCAGCAGGCACATCAGGAGCAACGGCAACCATCCCGGGCAATGCTTCAAGAGAATCCTCCAGGTTACGGATAAGGCCGGAGCGGACGCCCGGCAACAAGGCTGTTCCCGGGACCGGGGCCTCTCAGCGACTCATGTCCGGTCACAGACGAGGCAATCATTCAACCAGCCTGGTCTCCGTACCCGAATTTCCTGGAAGCCACAATCTCGGACCGGGTAATCTGCACCGGATACCGGATTCATTACGCACATACCGGGCGCCACACGCCGTATCCCCTGCCCCTGGTCACGCCTGAAGCTGGACTTTGGCCAGGGCCTCGATCTCCTCTCCAAGTCCCAGGGCCTCGACCACCGAAGCTCCGGTGCAGACCAGACCGTGCCGGTCCATGAGCACGGCAGGATATGTTACCGCCGCCCGGCCGACGGCCCGGCCAAGTTCCCGGGTCCCCGGCTGCATGGGGGGGACCACGGTCAACTTGTCCCGGAACACCCCGGCCTCGAACAGTTCAAGAGAGAGCAGCTCCTCAGGTTCCACGCGCAGATCAAGAGCCAGAAGTCCGGGCGGATGGGTATGCACCACTGCCGAGACATGCGGACAGTTCCGGTATATTTCAAGGTGTACCGAGCTCTCCGAGGACGGGGCCGGGCCGGCCAGATGTTCGCCCGTGGCAATATCCACAAGACAGAAGTCGTCTCCGGTGAGATGTCCCTTGGCGCTGCCCGTGGCCGTGATGACCGCCCGTGATCCCACCCGCTCGCTCAGATTACCGTTGAACCCGTTCAAAAGCCCCCGCAGCCAGCCGTCCCGCCCGGCCCCGATCAACCGCTCAGCTGCAGCCTGCTCCTGGGTGGAGAAAAAATCGCTTTTACGGCGCCCGGCACGGCCAAGGACCGGTTTTAAATCCACAACCGGAGTCCCGTCGATCACTTCCAGGGGATAAACCAGGAGCCGATTGCCCTCGATCGACCTGATTTCGACCTCGTGCAGTCCCAGGGGATTGGGACGATCCGGCGAGCGGGTGGCGAACACGCCGTGCACGGGCAGACTCGGGTTTCCCTGCGGATGGCACTGCAGTTTTTCCCGGTTTCCCTGATGCAGCCAGGTCACGACCAGAATCTTTTCCCCGGCCTCCAGACGATGCAGGGCCGGAACAAAAGACGTATCGACCTCTATCCACGCCTCGGGGCAGGCCCCCATACCCTGCCTGGGACACTCGGACCGGGTCTTCAGGGAAGAAACCACAACACCGACAGGCACAAGGGAGATATCCACGGCACACGACTCCTCTTTTTTCACAATAAATTCTGAAATTTTGGAATTGAAAAGAGATTATGAAATTCTGAAATAACTATTCAGGTACCTTTTGCAGGATTAAAGGGATTATGCTCCTTCGTCGCAGGAGTACAGGATTATTCGATCCTGATCATAATCCCGTTAATCCTTTTATCCCCTCTAATCCCGGACTTTTTCAGCCTGGATGAATAATTACATTCTGGACTCCAAACAAAAATCCCAGAATCCCAGAATCCCAGAATCCCAGAATCCCAGAATCCCAGAATCCCAGAATATAAAATTCAATATTCACCCGAAATGATCAAATCCCACGGGCTTCCAGTCCGCTCCGTTCAATACCACCCCGGGGTTCTTTCGAATCCTGCCCAGGACCAGGGCGTTCGGAAAACGCATTTTGAACGCCTCCGCCTGTTCAGGAGCAACAGCGCCGAGCAGACCGTAATCCTCCCCGCCCTTCAGGGCGAACTCCACAGGATCGAGTCCGCTCGCTTTACAATACCCGATAACTTCGGGATGCACGTCCTCTTCATTCATGGCCAGCTCGGCCCCGAGGTCTCCCAGATATCTGGGCAGGTCCCTGGCAATCCCGTCGGAGATATCCATCAGCCCGCGCACCCCGGCCATCTCCGCCAGCCTGCGTCCCTCCGCAACCAGGGGCTCAGGCCGCAGATGGGCGTGCACACCCTGTAAATACTTCCCCGGATCGCCGCCGGCCTCCAGAACCATCAACCCCACCCGGGCCAGCCCCAGAGGACCGATAGCGAACAGAAGGTCTCCGGGCCGTCCTGTGCGGCGGAGCATGGGGCGCACCGGCACCTCGCCCCACACGGTCACGCACACGCCCAGGCCCGGGCCCCGGCTGAGATCACCGCCGGTCAGGGGAAGATCGTGCCGCGCAGCCAGATCAGCCATGCCGGCCATAAACGCTTCCCAGAACCCGTTGTCCAGCCCCGAAGGGACGGTCAGCCCCACGCTGAAACCAAGGGGACGCCCGCCCATGGCCGCGATATCGCTGATATTCACGGCCAGGGATTTGTGCCCGATATCCCCGGGCCCGAAATAGGCCCGCCGGAAGTGGACATCCTCCAGAAACAGATCCGTGGTCACGCAGATCCGGCCCGGCACCTCCACTACGGCGCAATCATCCCCGCGCCCAACCTGCATTGACTTTGAATCATTGGGGAAATAGCGGTCGATCAGGGAAAGAAAATCGTCTTCACTATGAATCATAATGGTCACTCCAGCTCGAGATACTCAGCGATGATCACCTTCAGCCCGAAGCTCGGAAAATTGACCTTGTACTTGTCGGGCGGCACTTCGGCCACGATCTTGCCCCGACCGAAGATCTTGTGCCGGCAGAATCCGTAGGCGGCAGGTCCGGAGGAGCGTGCCGGAACAGGTCCGGATCCGGAATCGGCAGCGTTCATATGCAGATCAGGCCTCGGCCGGCCCGCGGGTTTTTGACTCACCCCTCCGGCATAGTTTTCCCGCCACTCCTGATAATTCCCCTGGTCCACCTCCAGCAGAAAGGGACACGGCCGGGTCGGGTCGCTGCGTTCCTGAAACCGGTTGTACAGGGTCTCGGGCTGAAACAGACCGAGATAATCTCTGGCCCGGGTGCAGGCCACATACAACAGCCTGCGCTCCTCCTCAAAATCATCCCCGCTGTTCTGGGCGTGTTTGGACGGAAACCTGTCCTCGACCAGGTCGATGACCAGGACCGCCTTCCATTCCAGCCCCTTGGCCGAATGGACCGTGGACAGAACCAGATGGTCTTCGGCAATCTCCCGGCCACCGCCGAGATTTTCGGGATTGTCCAGACTCAAGTCGCCCAGAAAGGCATCGATGTCCGTGTAGCTGTTGGCGATCTGGCTCAGCTCCTCCAACCCGGCGACCCGCCTGGGATAATCATCCGGGTAGCGGTTCTCCAGAATGGGGGTGTAGTACTCCATCAGCGCGGTCAGGGAGGCGGCCGGGCTGTATCTGCCGGAACGGATGGTATCCAGTACCGTGAGCAGGGACCCGAGACTCGGCTTCTTGGCGCACAGGGAAGCGATATACGTGTCGTCCCCGCCCACCGAGGCCTGATAGATTTTTTCCGCGGTCTTGGGTCCGATGCCCGCAATGGGGGACAATGCCCGGCGCCAGGCCGGCAGATCGGCTGGATTGTGCACCAGGCGCATATAGGAAAGCATATCCTTGATATGGGCCGCTTCGGAAAACTTGAGCCCCCCGAACTTCTGGAATCTGAGCCCCATTTTGTTCAGTTCCACTTCCAGGTGATAGGATTGATACCCGGCCCGGAACAGGACCGCAATCTCGTGCAGCGGCGCGGTCTGGGCCAGCTCCAGGATTTTGGTGAGCACGATACGGGCCTGGCTCTTGTCGCTCAGCGGACGAATCAACTGGGGAAGATCATCGCCCTCCCGCTCCGTGAACAGGTCCTTGGCAAACCGCTCCCTGGCCTGCGCCAGAATCTGATTGGTCAGTCGCAGGATGGGCTGGCTGGAACGGTAGTTCTGCTCCAGCTTGATGACCTTTGTGTCGGGATAGGTATCCGGAAACTCAAGGATATTGCGTACATCGGCACCACGGAAGGCGTAGATGGACTGGGCATCGTCGCCCACGGCCATGATATTGGCCCGCTCTCCGGCCAGCAGACGAACAATTCTGGCCTGGACCCGGTTGGTGTCCTGATACTCGTCGACCATAATGTACTGGTACAGGTCCTGCATCTGACTGCGCAGGTCCTCGTGTTCCAAAAGCAGCTTCTCGAGCATAAACAGCAGGTCGTCGTAGTCCATGAGCCCGTACTCCTGCTTCAGTTCGCAGTAGCGCTCAAAGAGATTTTCCAGGTCGTCACCATAGGCCTGCATGTGGTATGCTTCCTGGCGCAGCACCGTTTCCAGGTCGATCTCCTTGTTCCGGGACTTGCTGAACAGGCCGAGGATGGTGCGCACCCGCGGAAACTTCTTGTCCTGCTTCCCGATGCCCAGATCCCCCTTGGCCTGCTTGACCGTGTCCTCGGCGTCCCCCTGGTCCATGACCGTGAACCCGCCCGGAAAGCCGAGCAGGTCCCCGTACCGGCGCAGGATGGAGTAGGCAAAGCTGTGAAAGGTGCCGCCGCTGACCGTGTGCAGATGCTGCCCAAGGAGTTCCCCGGCCCGATGCAGCATCTCCCCGGACGCCTTGCGGGTAAAGGTCAGCAGCAGAATGGTTTCCGGAGGCACGCCCTGCTCCACCAGATAGGCCAGCCTGTACACGATGGTCCGGGTCTTGCCGCTTCCGGCCCCGGCAATGACCAGGATCGGTCCTTCGGTGGTTGTGGCGGCCCGGTACTGGGCCTCATTGAGTTCTGCAGCGTAATCGATAAGCATAATAACCTGTTATGATTTAGAAAATTATATACTGAGGCATACGTCAGGAATTACGTCAGGACAGGGGCGAACCTGAGTGACCATTCCTTGAATTCCCGGGCATAGGTACCGTGATCGCGAACTGCCCTCATACAATCCGCCCCACCCCGAAATACCGCAGCACCTCTTTTCCCACATCTCGGAGCCGCTCACATTCGTTCTCCTCGCTATCGTAGAAGAACACATCATCGGCTGTATGCATACCCTGCCGCCCGTACAGGCCGAACAGCTGCGAACGGTCGAACTTCCCCTTGAGTTCGAACCCGTCGTGGGGCACGCAGACAATGTCCGGGGCCTGATCGCACAGCGGCCCGGGATAGAGCTCCTCCCGGAAGCGACATTCCCGGATGACCGGCTCGCCCTCAAAACGCAGCCCCAAAAGCCCGTCCACGATGCTCCGCCGGAGCTGTCCCGCCTCCACACTCTCCACAGTGCCCCGGGAAAATCGATCCCGGGTATGGATGTAGATCCGCCCCGGGTCCAGGGCAAAGGCCCGGGTGGCCCCGGTGATCCTGGTGCTGTCGAACTCCGAAGCGGCCGGACCGCCGTCCGCAAGCAGTCCCTGAGAGCGCAGCCAGACATTGAGATCCACCTCCTGCTTCAGGGCCGTGAATCCATGGTCCGCCGTAATCAGCAGACGTTTCGGGCCAGGCAGGGCTTCAAACCGGTCCAGAAACACGCCCACCACGCGATCCCACTCCCGCATGAAGGCCAGACACTGTGCATGACGGGCATGGTCCGGGTCCCGCAGGCCCGGAAACAGGAAATGTCCCAGCCGATCGGTCTCGGTGAGCACGAACACGAACAGATCCCAGGCCAGGTCCGGCCAGAACATGCCCAGGGCCGCTTCCCGCCCTCGGAGGGCCGCGTGCAGCTGGGAAAGAAGAAAATCCGGATCCGCCCCGCCGCGCACCGTATCCGCCTCAAGCATATACCCGGAACCGCGCAGCATCCCGGCCAGAGGCGGCGGGAACACGGCTTTGGCCGGATCCATCACGGGGAAGCCGGCAATAAGCATCCCTTTTAGAGGGTGGGCCGGATACGTGTTAGGCAGATTGATGACCCTGGAAACCAGCCCGGCCCGGCCCAACCGGTCAAAAATGGTGGGCCCGACCACATGGGTCGCGTCGGTCACGGACAGGGTGTAGGTGGCGGGATCAAGCCGGGTGAACCCGAACACGCCGTGTTCTTCAGGCCCGCAGGCCGTAAAAAAAGAAGTCCAGTTGACAGGAGAAAGCTCGGGCAGCTCCGCTGTAATGGGCCTGCATCCCGGCGCCTCGATCAACCGCGCCAGATTGGGCAGCACCCCCTGGGCACAGAGCTCCCGGGCCAGAGAAAATGGAAGCCCGTCCAGCCCGAGCACGGCCAGACGGGGTCTGTTTTGCATAATCATGCCCGTTCTGTACCAATCCCCGCCCCGGTTGGCCAGAGGCAAATGGACCCATTACCGGTTGACGACAAAACAAGAGACGTATACGAAGATCAGCTTCATGCCCGAGTGGTGGAATTGGTAGACACAAGGGACTTAAAATCCCTCGGCGCTTAGCGCTGTGCCGGTTCAAGTCCGGCCTCGGGTACCAAGGAAATAAGGGAGTTACGCGAAAATTCGTGTAGCTCCCTTTTTCTTTGGAACATTTTTTGGCTATTTGGCCCCCATTTGGCCCCCACTTTTAACGTGAAGGGCTGTGAACTTGCCCCCCATCCTGGCCCCCACTTCATAACCCATGGTCCACCAAAAACCCAAAAGCATCGCCCCTTTGTTCAGATGACAGTGGTGATACCCTGGTTTTCCTTTGAGCGTTCCGTAATGGTACCAGCCGGAACCGGGAAGAGAGTGCCGAAATAAATCCCCCGCTTTTTCCTTGCCACTCCCTCCCCCATGCCTTAACCTTTCCTCCATGAGTAACAAAATCACGTCACCACATGACAGCGTTTTCAAAAACATCCTCGGCCGGGAGGATGTGGCTCGGGATTTTGTTCGCTTCTACATGCCTGCGAAAATCACTTCCGAGATGGACCTTGATTCCCTGGCCGTGTCTTCGGAATCCTATGTCAGCGACCATCTCAAACCCAGGCTCTCCGATCTCGTTTTGACCATGACGCTCAAAAACGGCGCCCCTGCCGAAGTGTACATCCTGATTGAGCACAAAAGCGGCCTGGACATGTGGACCAGGTTGCAGCTCTTCAAGTACATGAATGAGAAATGGCAGAAGGTAGGCAGAAAAAACAAGGAACGGCTCCCCCTCATCGTACCGGTGGTCTTCTACCACGGTCGACAGGAGTGGCGCTACAGCCTCGAATTTTCAGATCTGTTCGACCTACCCAATGAATCCTACAAAAAATTCATTCCCAAATTCGAGCACATCCTGCACGAAGTCCCGGCCATCAACAGGCAGAAGGTCAAGTCCACCATCACCCTGGAAGTCTTTCATCTGGTGCTGGAATACATCTTCTACCCAAAAAAACGGGACAAGATCTATGAAGCTTTTGCCCTCCTGCACCAGGGCCTGAATGCAGAGGATGCCGGTGAAATTTTTCAGGTCCTGATCAGGTACCTGCTCAATGCGACCTCGGTCGATCCCGGCGAAGTGGAAGAAAACGTCAAGCACCTTCCAAAAGGAGCGGAGACAGTGAAAACAACAGCTGAAATGTTACGAGAAGAAGGCGAGAGAATAGGGGAACAAAGGGGCGTCCTCAAGGGCAAGATCGAAGGCAAAGTCGAAAATGCCCGGGAAGTGCTCATCGAAGTCCTGACTGAACGGTTCGGAGCCGCCTCCTACGGCACATTAAACCGCATTCACTCCATCCAATCACCAGACACTCTGAGGATTCTCTTCAAGCAGGTCCTGCGGGTCAATACTCTGGAAGAATTCAAGGAACAACTCTTCAGAGCAACGGATAACTGACCACCCCCCTCTTCCCCTGCGTGCCTTGTCCCTACGGGTCAGGTCCCGAAGCCAGACCGGGCGCGCCCCTCAAGCCCATCAAGTAAAGCCGCACCGAAAAAGCGGGTTGCCTACAGGCAACCCGCTTTGCTTCCGGCCTCACGGTACCACTTCAATCTGTAGCTAAAAATCTCAGCTTCAAGGCGTGAAGCACCAAAAAATCGTTGCCAGGCAGCCTGAATGCACAACGTCCACCCAGAAGGGTGCAGCCCGGCACGAACCAATCACCTTACCCCATCATCCCTACCGGATTCCCCTTTCCTAAAAATTCCTGTAATGCATCGGAAATCCCGGCATCCCCGGCAACGGCATCCCAGAACTCCACGGCCATCTGCCGTACCTCGGTGTACGCATCATCCGTCAGTACCAGTCGGACCGGGTCTTTCGGGGTGAATGCATAGGGAGCTACTTCGCCCCCGCTCCTCGGGACAAAACCCATGGAACACATGTCGTAGATCGGCAGCAGGCTGAACCGGTCGACCGCCATGGAAAAACTGAGATTTCCCAAATGCATGTCCGTATTGTTGATCAGTCTGCCGAAACACCACGCCAGCTCGGCAGTGACCATATCTTCATGCGCCACCAGATTTCGTTGGGCCAGTACCTGCAGCACGCGGGGCCAGCTTGAGCCTGAGCCGACAAACTCCGCATCGATGGCGGCAAGGGAAATCATCGAGCTTCGGCCATGGGGGCCGGTCCGATCAAACCTCATGGACTCCAGAAACAGCCGTCCTCCCTTCTCAAGCAGTCTCGTGTGTGCTGCGGGAAGGCCGTGGGCACGCAATATTTCCAGGGCATGGTATTCCGTAATCAGAATATCGCGCCATCGACAGGCTATATCGTTGGTTCCGGCAGGTGAAAACTTCACGATGACATGACCGGCACGTGCGGCACTGAAGGCCGTGAATTTGGGCTGCTCCCCTCCGGCCGAAGATCCTGGAACTGCTCCGGTCATAACGTTATCGGCCAGGGCGGGATAATCCTGGTCATCAACCGGAATTGGAGCTCTTCGAACCCGAAGCAGGTTCTGCTCTCCAAAGAGGAGGCTTCCGGGAACATCCTCGCCATTGGAGATCAGAAACCGCCCCACATGATCGGCTGTCCAATACTTCGGATCAGCGGGAAACTCCGGAAAAGAGGCATGCATATGCCGTGCGACCTGACGACCTAAAAAACCCTGCGGCCCCATATCATACAGAAAATAGGGGAGATCATCATACAGGCCGCTCCCGTCATCGCCCAGCAACAAAACCGACATTTCCGCGGTCGCCTCAACATAAAACTGTCCCGTGACCAAAGGACGAAGATACGCGACCGGGAGACTGTCTCCATGAATATCGGTTTCATTCAGAGCCAGCCTGTCACCGCCCCCGAATGCATTTCCTGTCAGGATATACCGTGGCGTTCTGCCGCTGCGGACTGCCACCACCCTGTCCTTCAACCGTTTCAGCTGCCGGGAAACGGCTGCCTGCGATAATCCGGTTGCTGCCTGGATCTCCCGGGAGGTGGCTGCACCCTGCTCAAGAAACTCTTCCAATGACATCGGCATATTTGGGCCCCCCGCCACCTGCGCAAATATGATTATAGATAAAAACCAAGCCATTCATGAATAGAATATCATAATATATTTTTAAAAAATGATGTTTACAATCAAATATATATAACAAAAAAAGCAACTTAATCAGATTAAATACAGAATAATATTTAAGTCACAGAAACACATCCGTCAACAGCCTCATCCGCCGGCCGGTTCCGAATCAGAAGTTGACGTTTGACCGCTTTTTGATGGTCGACTTTATTGGTTTTATCGGCATAAGCATCACCTCCTGTCTCACCCCCGCCTCCCGCTCTGCATCAGCACCAGATTCCCCTTTTCGGTACCGGCAAGGCCGGCCATCATCCCGCATTTGATGCGCAGAAGAAAGAAGATCCTGTCCGTATCCGTACCGAGCAGGGTTTCGAAATTGCCCTGGCCCTTGGAGATCACCAGGTCGGCGTTCTCAAAAAGTTCCTGAAACGCATCCGATGTTTCGGCCAGAATGGTGCCGGGATAGACGCTTCCCGAGGAAATAACCGTGGCCACCCGGTCCAGGCCGACATCCTCGGCATCCCTGAGGATCGCATCGTTGATAATGGGGCGCTCCCGCACGGCACAGGTGATCTGCAGGAAAGGGAAGGCCTTTTGGATCTCCTGGATGAACATCGAATCCAGAACGATCTCCCCGGCATTGTCGCACAGGTACAGGAGGTTGTCCGCTCGGGAAAGCCGCCCAAAAAATTCATCGTAGTCGTAGATCCCGAACCCGCGCTGGTCGATGGAGGCAAGTTCCTGCTCAATATCAAGGTCACCGTGTCCCTTGGCCCCGAAATCGATGATGTTTCCGGCGGCGGCAAGTTTGACCGCCTCTTCAAGAGGCGAAGGCGAAGCCGCGATTTTCTCCTGGAACATGGAGCGGTGCTGCAGGGCGAGTTCGTTGGAGCGGGCCTTGATGTCCGCATAGGGGTCGTGGTCTTTTGACCTGCCGCACATATCAAGAACGGTATTCGTGGCCCTGCGTACGAGATGCTGGACCATGAGGCCCCGGCCTTCCGTTTCCAGAAGATGATTCATGGAGTCTGCAAAAAGGATTTTGCGCTCGGCCTCGTTCATGTTCATCAGCTTGGCCAGGGACAGAAGCTGTTGAAATATGCAGGGATAGCATTCAGTGGAAATGCTTTTCTCGCTGGTGGTCATTATATGGGGTACTCGTTGCAATAGGTTCAAAATTCAAGCCGCAGCCCCACACCGACTTCCTGCAGGGGGAGCTTCGCGGCCAGGGCTATCCTGGATTTAAGATCAGTGCAGTGACAGGCGTACAGGGATTCAAGGTTCAGGGTGCTCAGGTACTGAACCGTGCCCTCAAGCCGGGCCGGCTCCGGATCGAGCAGATGGAACCCGCCGATGACCGAGCGCACCCGGTCCTCGCCGCACACCTTCCTGGCCTGCTCCACGATGTTGCAGATTCCGGAATGGGCGCACCCGGCAATGACCACCAGTCCCGTGGCCGACCTGTAGACCAGGGCGGAATCGTCGGGCAGGAAATCCTCCTGCCCCTGGTCATGCTCATTTCCGAACCGACCCATGGCATAGGCGGGCTCAAACGGCATGCACCGCTCGATCTCTCCCAGAAAAATCAGGTTTTCCGTCAGCGGGTATGGTTTTCCGCTCAGGTGCAGGTCAAAACAGTCCGCCATCTTTTCCCGTGAAATCAGACTGCCGATCTGCGGCAGATTCATAAACGACCTGGTTTTAAACACCCCGGGATGGGCGATGATTTGCGGCCGAATGAGCGGCCGGCCCTCTATCAGTGCCTCGGTATGCAGCCTGATCAGCGGATCGATCCCCCAGGTGTGATCCAGATGTCCGTGGGACAGAACCACACTGTCTGTTTGGAGCAGATCCAGCCCCATTTTCCGGGCATTGCTGATAAAGACATCGGAATATCCAAGATCAAACAGGATGTCCTGCTCCTCCCGGATATAAAAACAAAGCCCGGGTTCCCCCAGAAAATACCTGTCGATAAAGGTGTTGTTGTCTGTCAGAACGATCAATTCCATCGTTTCTCCTTTTCACTGTCTGTCATGAGGAAACACCCACGCATGTTTTCAGGGAGTATTCGCCTGAGGAAAAAAATGCGGATGCCTGAATAGTCATTTTTTCAGGTCCGTTACCGGACCCGAGCAGAAAACAATTTCCTTTTTCACGGTCCAGGCGACCATCGGCCGAATAACAAAAGCTCCCCCGATGCAAAAGGAAAATTCGGGAATTTCCAGAAAACGGCGCAGGCTGCTGTCATTTCCACTCTTGCTAAAGGGAATTTTTTCACATAGGCGTCGCATTATTGCAACAGGTTCCATTTTACACAACCTTCAACCATCCAACGTTCAAGGACACGCCATGCCTTCCACCGAACAGATCACGTTCAAAAATATAGTTCTTCAACTCATCCAGGGCGACATCACCACTGCTGATACGGACGCCATCGTCAATGCAGCCAATTCCCATCTGGCCGGAGGTGGCGGAGTGGACGGAGCCATCCACAGGGCGGCCGGTCCGAAGCTGCTCGAGGCCGGACAACAGTACATCCGGGAACACCTGTTCTTTCCCGCAGGACAGGCCCTGATCACCCCGGGATTCAATCTCAAGGCACGGCATGTCATCCACACCGTGGGCCCCATCTGGCGCGGCGGGACACATGAGGAAGCCGATGTTCTGGCCTCCTGCTACCGGGCCTGCCTGGAGCTTGCAGATACGCATAATCTGAAAACCATCGCCTTCCCCGCCATCAGTTGCGGCGTGTACGGGTATCCACTGGAACAGGCCGCCCGGATCGCCATGGAAACCATGTATCGGCACGGTCCAACCACCGGCCTCGAGCAGATCTCCATCTTTCTCTATTCCCAGGAAGCCTTTGACACCTGGGTGAACGTGATGCGGGAGCCGGTCTCAACCACACTCCGTTGAGGAGTGGAGTTCCCAGTCCGTCTCACACTGCACTTTCCCCCTGCCTGCGCTCTGCCCCGGGTTCGGTCTTTTCCCCTTGACCGAACCCGGGGTTCCATTTCACAATATCCTGCATTTCGATAACTCACCAGCCACGGAGTTTACCTTGCTCAATACAGCCGCGGTCAAAATCAGTCTGGACGAACCGCAGAAAAAGTTCCTGGAGATGATCGCCTGCCTGAAAAGCTACGGAACCACGCAGATTCACCTCATCCATGTCCGCACCAAATCCAGATATATCTACCGGGAAAAAGCCGAGGCCCGACTGGAGAAAATTTCCGAAAAAATCACCGAAATGGGGATCGAGGTCTCCACCCATATCCATAACGGCCACGCACCGTCGCTGTTCGTGGAACTGGCGGAAAACATCAGGGCCGACTACCTCTGCCTGTACTGGCGCCCCAAGGGACTTTTGAGCCAGGCCCTGCTCGGGAGCATCGACTCGGACATCCTGCGCATCTCCAATCTGCCCGTGTTCGTCTACAAGCCCCGGCTGTTCACTCCGGCCGTGGAACTGAACCGAGTGCTCTACGCCACGGATTTCAAGTCCACCGACGCAGCGGCCATGCCGTATCTGGTGGACAGTCGGTTCAAGGCTGAAACCCTGTACCTGCTGCACGTGGGCGAGCGCGCCCCGGACCCGATCTCGGACAAGGCTCGCCGCGAAGGAGTGCTCGAAAATCTTCGGCACCTGGCCGATCAATGCCGACACGCCTATGCCCATGTCGAGGTTCTCGAATCCCTCGGTCTGGTCAGCCGGGAGATCGTCAGACAGGCCAGGAGCAACAAAACAGACCTGATCGTGGTCGGAAAATCGGAAAAACCCGATGCCATTGCCAGGTTCGTGGGCTCAACGGCTGAAATTCTTCCCCATAAAGCCGGCTGCAGCGTGTTCATCATCCCGAGTATCTGCTCCCTGACCGCACCCCAAGACGACCAATAAGGACCGATCCTCATGATGCAAATGAAGAAAAATCTCGTTTTCGCCGTTTCCCTGCTCATCGTCCTGCTGGTGGTGCTGGTCGGCTTCTTTGCGCCGGATCTTCTGGAGCAATGGTCCAAAACCCTGCACACCGCCATCATCCGCAATTTCGGCTGGTCTTATCTGCTGTCCAGTTTTCTGTTTCTCATCTTCAGTCTGTTCATGGCCTTCAGCCGATACGGCGAAATCAAGCTCGGTGGAGATCATGAAAAGCCTCGATTTTCCTATTTCGGCTGGTTCAGCATGCTCTTTGCTGCCGGCATGGGCATCGGCCTCATCTTCTGGGGCGTGGCCGAACCCATGAGCCACTACCTCAACCCGCCGGCCTATATTGCTCCCTCCTCTGCGGAGGCGGCCAAATTCGCCATGCGCTACAGTTTCTTTCACTGGGGCTTCCATCCCTGGGCAATCTACATCGTCATGAGCCTGTCCATCGCCTACTTTTCCTTCCGGCGCGGCATGCCTCCGCTCATCTCCAGCTGCTTTTATCCCCTGATCGGGGACCGGATTTACGGCGCTGCCGGATACTGCATCGATATCCTTGCCGTGTTCGCCACGGTCTTTGGAATCGTCACCTCTCTGGGGCTGGGAGCCCTGCAGATCAACAGCGGCCTGGCCTCAATCCTGCCCTTCGAAGCCGGATTCACGAGCACCCTGATCATTATCGCCATTGTAACCGTCCTGTTTATGATCTCCAGCATGACCGGGCTGGATCGCGGAATTCAGATCCTGAGCAAGGCCAACATCATGCTGGCCATCACCATCCTCGGGTTCATGTTCATCGTGGGGCCGACCAACAAAATCCTGAACATCTTCATCAGTACCCTGGCCGACTACGCCTCCTCCCTGTTCAGTATGAGCCTCTCAACCAATCCCTTTCGCGGTGCGGAATGGACCCAGGACTGGACCCTGTTCTACTGGGCGTGGTGGATCTCCTGGTCTCCGTTCGTGGGACTGTTCGTGGCCAGTATCTCCCGGGGCAGGACCATTCGCGAATTCGTGACCGGCTCCCTGCTGGTCCCGCCCCTGCTGACCTTCCTGTGGTTCAGCGTATTCAGCGGCGCGGCCTTCAACCTCGAACTCGACCAGGGGACCGGTATTGCCTCCACCGTGGCCGCCGACATCTCCACAGGGCTCTTCAAGCTGTACTCCTTCTACCCCATGAGCAATGTTCTGACCATGCTCACCGTGGTTCTGCTGGTGGTCTTCTTTGTCACCTCCGCGGACTCGGCAACTTTTGTTCTGAGCATGATGACCTCCGGGGGGCAGGAAAATCCGCCGGCCGGCAAAAAGCTGGTCTGGGGGCTGACCGTCTCGACCACGGCGGCCATCCTGCTGTTTTCCGGCGGACTGGAAGGATTGCAGCGCATGGCCATTGCCGCGGCCCTGCCCTTCTCCGGCATCATGCTCCTGCTCTGCCTCTGTCTCTTTCGGGGAGTCAGTTACGAATTCCGGAGGGAACGGGGACGACCGGCTCCCCCCCGGACAGAAAAACCGGCTCCCAACCCGAACAGCTGACCCGAAACAGATCTCCGGTACCGGACACCATCGTCCGGGTCCTTCTGACTCGTGCCCGGAACCGACCGGGTCAGAAGGATTCGCCGGAAAATTTTTTCCTCCCTTGCCCCGGGAAGCCCTTTCAATCGATCAATATTTTTTATTCTCTTATATTTCATTAAGTTAAAATATAACATCTTCTCATTTATTACAATAACGACAAACTGGCCCTGTTCTTGCCCCTAGAGATTTCAAATACGGGAAATCTTTTTTGCAACCCATCAAATCATTTGGAGAGCTACATGGCAGTCATCGAACAGGTTTACGGTTTTTTCATCCCCAGCGTCACCCTCATCGGCATCGGTGCCTCCAAAGAAATCCCTGCAAAAATCAAGGCCCTTGGCGGATCCAAGCCGCTGGTCGTCACCGACAAAGGCATCACCGGTGCCGGCATCACCAAGACCATCACCGATCTGCTCGAAGCGGCCGGAATGGACTATGAAGTATACGACGAAACCATCCCCAACCCCACGGATAACAACGTGCACGCCGGCGTGGACGTGTACAAATCCAAAGGGTGCGACTCCCTGATCTCTCTGGGCGGCGGCAGCTCCCACGACTGCGGCAAAGGTGTCGGCCTGGTCATCGCCAACGGCGGCAAAATTCACGACTACGAAGGCGTGGATCAGTCCTCCAATCCCATGCCCCCGTACCTGGCAGTGAACACCACCGCTGGAACCGCCAGTGAAATGACCCGGTTCTGCATTATCACCGACACCTCCCGCAAAGTTAAAATGGCCATCGTTGACTGGCGCGTCACTCCCGGAATCGCCATCGACGACCCGCAGCTCATGGTCGGCATGCCCCCCGCACTGACCGCAGCCACCGGCATGGACGCGCTGACTCACGCCGTAGAGGCCTATGTGTCCACCATCGCCACCCCCATGACCGACTGCTGTGCCCAGAAGGCCATCGAGCTCATCGCCCAGTATCTGCGCAAAGCAGTTGCCAACGGTGCCGACATCGATGCCCGGGACAAAATGTGTTACGCACAGTTCCTGGCCGGCATGGCCTTCAACAACGCCAGCCTCGGGCACGTTCACGCCATGGCCCATCAGCTGGGCGGCTTCTACGACCTGCCCCACGGCGAGTGCAACGCCATCCTGCTGCCCCACGTTGAGCGGCACAACCTCATCGCCAACGTCGAACGATTCGTTGATATCGCAAAATTCCTGGGCGAAAACGTCGATGGGCTGTCCCAGCGCGACGCCGCCGACAAGGCCCTGGAAGCCATCCAGAAGCTGTCCGCCGACGTAGGAATCCCGAGCGGCCTGATCGCACTTGGCAAAAAGTACGGCAAGGACGTCAAGGCCGAGGATATCGAAATCATGACCGGAAACGCCCAGAAGGACGCCTGCGGTCTGACCAACCCCAGATGCATGAAAGATGCCGACGTAATCGCCATCTATAAGGCCGCCCTGTAGGCCAGACACAACCACTCCGGACCGGGGCAAAAACCCCGGTCCTTCGCCATTGGATTCCCTCCTTTCCACTCTAAAGGGGGCGGACCTTGTACAAGGTCCGCCCCCTTTTTTTGTTTTGACTTGGGAGGCCGAAGAGGAGAAGAGTAAAAACTGTAGTTACTCATGGCTCAATATCTCCCAAAGCAATGGGACGGATGGGACTTATATGACCCATGGGTCCCATTATTTTTAGGATCTGAAGTTACGCACCCCCTTCCTGACTTATGTCCTTGAGTGCAACGCCTGTGCTTTCCAGCAGTCATTCCCGTGAAAACGGGAATCTTAGACTTGTGGGCAATGCCGGGCGTTGCCACCGGCGCTGAGATTCCCGCCTTCGCGGGAATGACTGCCTCTTATAAGGCCGATACCTGCGGCGTACGTAACTTCAGTTATTCTTTAAATTCTATACTCCATAACCCAAACAATGCTCCAGTCAAATACCCATTCTTCCTGCCCCCTGTGCTCCCGCTCCCGGTCGCTCCCCTATTTCGAGAATCGCCACCGGGAATATCTGCAATGCCCCCGCTGCAGCCTTATCTTCGTTCCCCCAAAATATCACCTGCATCCCGACGCAGAAAAGGCGACCTACGATCTGCACGAAAACACCTCTGATGATCCGGGATACCGCACATTTCTCTCCCGCCTGACCGTCCCCCTGGTCGCTCTGCTTTCTCCGGGGCAAAAGGGGCTTGATTTCGGATGCGGCCCGGGTCCGGCCCTGGCAGCCATGCTCCGGGAACAGGGATATGAGATGGATCTGTACGATCCGTTTTATCATGACGACCCTGCGGTATTCAGGAAGCAGTACGATTTCATCTGTACCACCGAGGTCGTGGAGCACCTGCGCACCCCGAGCCGGGAGTTCGAGCGACTGTTTTCCATACTCCGCCCGGGCGGGATTCTGGGCATCATGACCAAGCTGACTGCGGGCAGGGAAAGGTTTGCAGGCTGGCACTACATCCGAGACCTGACCCACATCTGTTTTTACGGGCAGGCAACCTTTGAATATATTGCGGAAAAATACGGAGCAAAATTGGACCTCGTGGACAAGGATGTGATTTTGCTGCGCAAAAAAAGGACTTCATCATGCTGACCATTCGCTGCGCCGCCTGCAAACAGAAACTCTGGAAATATAAGAAACTCGGACAGGGCGAGGTGCTCCGATGCCACAAGGACCGCATCGCCAGAATGCTGTGCACCCCGAAATCAAAGGACGATAAAATCTGCTGCCCCTGCGGCCGGGAAATCGGCATCGACAAGGGCAGTTTCTACAAAATGATCAAAAAGGCCTTTGTGCACAGCGGAACCAAAATCAATACATGAAGCATCCGACAATGGGATTATCCGGAGTATGCTCCTTCGTCGCAGGGGTACAGGATTACCCGGTCTTTACCCATAATCCCGTTACTCTCGTCCCCCTGTAATCCCAATCCCCCCTACCCCTTCACACTGATGACCGGTCGCACCCTGGCCACCCGCCGGGCCAGCCCGGCACCCTCCACGGACCGGATCACGGAGTCGATATCCTTATACGCGCCGGGAGCCTCTTCGGCGATTCCCCGGAATGATCCCGACCGAATGAAGATCCCTCCGTATTTCAGACTGTCCAGCACATCCCTCCCCTTGAATTTTTTTCGGGCCTGAGCCCGGCTCATGCTTCGGCCAGCCCCGTGACTCGTTGAAGCGAAGCCCCGCTCCATGGTCCCGGGAACTCCGGCCAGAATATGCGAACTGCTGCCCATGGAGCCGCCGATGAGCACCGGTTGTCCCAGATCCCGGATGGACTCGTCCAGCTCGGGATGCCCCGGCGGAAATGCCCGGGTAGCTCCCTTGCGGTGTACGAAGAGCTGTTTCTCTGCACCGTTCACCCTATGCATCTCCTCTCGGCAGGTGTTGTGACACACCTCGTACACCAGGGGCAGACCGTTGTGGGCCGTAAAGGTCATATCGAATACCTGACGCACGAACTGGGTGATGATCTGCCGGTTGGCCATGGCACAGTTGATGCCGCCGCGCATGGCCCCAAGATATTTTCGGCCGAGTTCCGAACGGATGGGAGCGCAGGCCAGCTCCGGGTCCGGCAGGGTGATGCCGAAGGAGGGCAGGGCCTTGCGCATCGCCCTGGAATACTCCGTGGCCACCTGATGCCCGAGCCCCCGCGAGCCGCAATGGATGGAGACCAGAACCTCGCCTTCACGTATGCCGAGAGCAGCGGCAGCTTCGTCATCATAAACCTGGTCCACCACCTGCACTTCCAGATAGTGATTTCCGGACCCAAGAGTGCCCATTTCATTACGCTGCCGCTTCTTGGCTGCACCCGAGACAAAATCCGGCCTGGCCCCGACCATTCTGCCATGCTCCTCAAGATGGATCAGATCATCCCGGACCCCGAATCCCGCGTTGACTGCCCATGCCGCCCCACCGGAGAGCATGTCGTCCAACTCCGGTTCCGAGAGATGTACGGAGCTTGTGGACCCGACTCCCGAAGGTACGGCCGCAAACAGCCTGTCCGCAAGCGTGTCCTGCACGGCCAGAACCTCGTCGGCTCCAAGCCCCGTAGTCAGTGTGCGCACCCCGCAGGCGATGTCGAACCCCACACCTCCGGCTGAGATGACTCCGCCCAGATCCGGGTCCACGGCAGCCACCCCTCCGATAGGAAACCCGTAGCCGGAATGGGCATCGGGCATGGCATATACCGCCCGAACCACGCCGGGAAGACAGGCCGTGTTCACCAGCTGCTCAAAGACCTTGTCTTCCATGTCATCAAGAAGGGAGGCCGAGGAGTAGATCACGGCCGGAACCCGCATCTCCCCAAAGGGATTGCAGCGAAATTCGAACTCGGAAATCTGTTTGAATTTGTCGATGAGTGCCATGGCTTTTGGGAGGTTGAGGGTTGGTGGGTGAAAAGGGGTATAGCAGCGACGGGGTTACCGATCAAAGAATATGACTCCTAAACATTACGATTTGGACAAACCGGTCCATGCATAGCGACCAAGGTTTACAATTTTGGCAAAATAAATCCAAAAACACACCTCTCCCTCTTTCAATTTCAAATATTACAGTTAATTACAAAAATGGCAGCTTCTTTGCGTACCCTTTTCTCGTCCTGCCGAATCGAAGATTTTTTGAACAAAACTCTTCAAAACAGGGGAAAAATCGATTATTTTTTCATTTTAGGAAAATTTACTGAGTAATATCTCAACAAGAAAAATCATTTTTCCCAATATTGTCTTTCGGCATTCTCACCCACACATCTTCCAGGAGGAACCCCGTGAAAAAATTTTCTTTTGCCACCCTGGCGCTCGTGTCTGCCCTGCTGCTGGCATCGGTCTGCTCGGCCGACACCATCAAGATCGGCTTCAACATTCCCCTGACCGGAGACATCCCCAAGGTCGGCGAAGAATCCAAATTCGCAGCTGAAATGCTCAAGGGGGACATCAACGGCCAGGGCGGACTCGAAGTCGGCGGCAAGAAGTACATGCTCGAGTTCGTGTACGAGGACAACGAGTCCAAGGCGGAATCCGCTGTTTCCGCGGCCCTGAAGCTGATCGAACGAGACCAGGTCCTGGCCATCATCGGCCCCAACTCCAGCAAACAGGCAGTGCCGGGCGGCCAGGTGTGTGACGACAACCGGACCCCCATGATCTCCCCCTGGTCCACCAACCCGGACACCACCAAGGATCGCCCCTGGGTCTTCAGAGCCGCCTTCCTTGACCCCTTCCAGGGCCCTGTTGCCGCAGATTTCGCCATGGAGACCTTCTCCGCCAAAACCGCTGCCGTCCTGTATGCGCTTGACAACGACTACAGCAAGGGTCTGGCCGAAATCTTCAAAGCCGATTTTGAAGAGAAAAAGGGAGCCGGTTCCGTGGTCGCATTCGAAAGTTATGCTTCCAAAGACCAGGATTTCTCCGCCCAGTTGACCACCATCCTGTCCGCTAAGCCGGACTTCATCTTCCTGCCCAACAACTACAATGAAGTGGCCCTGACCGTACGCCAGGCCCACGACCTCGGCTGGACCGGTCCTTTCATGGGCTCCGACGCCTGGGGCAACTCCGA
>JAWLGC010000122.1:0-7039 GCA_041685265.1 Desulfomicrobiaceae bacterium
TGACACCCTATGCGGCAGTAATTATTTTGTTCCAACGCAAACGAAAAGCCTCTGCCTTGTATCTTTGAATCTTCGCACGGGTATTGGCCCCAGAAATTTTGTTTTCGAAATGGGCCGGTATTCACAGGGGCAAATTTTTTGCTATTTTATTATTGGATGGAAATTCCGGTTTTTAAGGGGACACAGGCCAAATGTTTCCTGAATATCGGGGCGTCCTGTAACGAGTAAACCTGTTCTGGGCAAGGGGAGGGCATTTGCCATGTGGGGAAAAATGGTCACACTGGGAATTGTTGTTTTTGCGGGGATTTTGATTCTGGGGAGTGGTTATGTCAGGGCCGAACTCGTGCTGGAAGAAACCCAGTCAGAAGCACTGGGAGAAAATCAATCCGAAACAGTAGCAGAGCCGCAGGTTGAAACACTGAAAGCCGCGGTTCAAAGCGTCCTTGAGACCCATCCGGAAATCAAGGCGGCCTCCTATGGTCGGCAGGCCAGGGATTGGGAGGTCGTGCAGGCCCGGGGGGACTATTGGCCGACGCTCGATGCCAGCACGTCATGGGGCTATATGAAGCAGGACAAGCCCGAAGTAGAAGACGATGATTCCTGGCCCAGGCAGAGCAAGGTGAGCCTCCGGCAGAATGTGTTCCGGGGGGGTGCCAATATTGCCGATGTGAACCGGCAGAAAGCGCGCGTCAAGTCCCAGGCCTATATGGTCCAGGGAACATCCGAAAGTCTGGCCCTTAGGACGACCAGGGTCTATTTGAACGTGCTGCGTAACACACGTCTTCATGCGCTTGCCAAGGAGAATCTGCTCAACCACGAACGCATTGCCGACCAGGTAGAGTTGCGCCTGGAATCCGGTGTCGATGCCAAAGCGGAGATGGAGCAGGTGCTGGGCCGACTTGCGCTGGCAAAATCGAACATTGCCGTGACAACGGCAAATCTTAACGATGCGATTACCGATTACCAGGCGGTTGTCGGCCGACTGCCCGGGGATCTCGTCGAATTGGAGCCGCTGGATGTAATTTTTCCAGCGGACCTTTATGATGCGGAGCAATTGGCCCTGAAAAGGCATCCCATCGTCAGGTCGGCAGAAGCCGATCTTGAGGCGAGAGATGCCCAGTATAACATTTCAAAGAGCCAGCTGGCGCCGAGCGTTGACCTTTCGGCGGATTATAACTGGGACAAGGATGTATGGCCCGTCGACGACCAACGAAATTATTTTTCAGCGAGCGCCACTGTAAGCATGAATCTTTTCGCCGGCGGGCGGGACCGCGGACGTATCAAGGAAACACTGTATCTGCTCAAGGAGGCCGAGGAGATATTGCAGAACGCCCGGCGGGAGACCGCGCAGTCTCTCCGTCTTTCCTGGGAAGCCAACCAGGCAGCCAGGGAAAGGGTCGTCTACCTTGAGGAATATGCCCAGTCTGCAGAAGCAACCGCTGAGGTCTTTGGCACACAATGGAATATCGGCAGGCGCACGATGTTCGACCTGTTAGATACCCAGGCGGAAGCGATTAACGCAAAAGCCGATCTTACAAGAGCCAGCTATGATTTGATGTACTCTGAATACAGAATACTAAACAGCATGGGTATGCTGGTTCATTCTCTGGGTCTGGAGTGGCCGGAAGAAGGCTTGCTTGAAGAGGACCGCAATGATTCGTATGCAGCTGATCGGGTGGAAGAGGCCCAGTCCAAAGAAGCCGTCGAACCAGAAGAAGCAGCCGAACCTGAAGAAGACGTTGTGCCTGGTGAGGAAGATTTGCTGGAAGCCTGATTTACGGGAAAGCATCCGACAGTGCGCAGGTAATAGCGGTCTTTCCGCGCGATAAGCGCAAAAAAGCGCAGAGCACGTGCATTGAACGCTGCATACATGGTCTTTATCAATCCTTGAAGATCGGTCCGATTTGGGGCCGATCTTCAAGGGATTCCTGTCTGGCCGAAAAGTGTCATTTCACAAAGGAAGGATACGCCGGGAAGCGGGCTCCGTGATTTTGGCGAGTTTTTCGGGATCGCCGAAATGATCTCGAGGAGGAAAGTAAAATCGAAAGTGCTCACCGAAACACCTTGCGATGCCTATCAACGACGGCCGCCTTCATCATTCGCGTCATCCAAAAAAAATTATTCTGGGTGGTCCTGGTCGTTATTGCGGCAGCGGCCATTACCAGCGCACGTATTGGCGATGATTTCCGGATCAGCCGGGAACTCCTGAAGCAGACGGAGAGCAGGTACGGCAAAGATGCGGTGGCCCGTCTCCTGGAATGGGAAGACATGATCCGTACCACCGACAGGGGAAAAGCGGACCGGGAAAAACTCGAAAAAGTCAACCGGTTCTTCAACCGTCGGATCCGTTTCGCCACCGATAAGGCGTTGTGGGGCGTAGAAAACTACTGGGCGACCCCTTATGAATTTCTCAGCCGGAATGCAGGCGACTGCGAAGATTTTGCCATTGCCAAGTATTTTACCCTCAAAGCGATCGGCGTAGAAGAAGAAAAACTGAACATCCTGTACGTCAAATCTTTGCAGTATGGGATTGCCCACATGGTTTTGGCCTATTACGGTACACCGGAGGCCGAGCCGCTGATCCTGGACAGCCTCATTGACGAAATTCTCCCCGGATCCAAGCGGACAGACCTGCTGCCGGTCTTCGGCTTCAACGGCAGCGGTCTCTGGACGGCAAAACAGCGATCTCAAGGGGCACTTCCCGAAAGAAGCGAACGGCTGAAGCCCTGGCAGGAGCTGCAGCGGAAAATGTCAGGGAGCATACTGTTAAAATAAGGACAGAAACATGACACTATACCGCCAGGTCATCATTTTTACCTTTGCCCTGTTTCTCATACTTTTTACGGGAACCTGGTTCGCCAAGCTGGAAATCACACGTGCCTTTCTCCTGGATCAGCTCGAGTCCCATGCCCAGGACACAGCAACCTCCCTCGGCCTTTCCATCACCCAGCACATGGCGACCAGAGATATGGCGACCATTGAAAGCATGATCGATGCGGTATTTGATCGGGGGTATTATATGGTCGTCCGGTTAACGAATGTGAAGGATGAGGTCTTGATTGACCGGACACTTGACGTGAGCATCGAAAGCGTTCCCTCTTGGTTCATTCGCTGGGTCCGGCTGGAAACCCCCGATGCCAGTTCCCAGGTTATGGCCGGGTGGAACCAGGCCGGTGCCATTTACGTGAAGAGCCATCCGGGGTACGCCTACAAGACCCTTTGGGACGATGTGGTCAGCACGACGCTCTGGTTTTTTGCCTGCGGTATCTTCGTGCTTGTCGCAGGAGGATTCGGATTGCGTCTTTTGCTCCGTCCGCTAGTGGCTGTAGAGCGTCAGGCGGACGCCATCTGCAGAAAAGAATACGAGATACAGGAGCGCCTGCCCCGTACAAGGGAATTCAGGCGCGTTGTCGAGGCTATGAACCGCATGACCTACCGGGTCAAAGAGATGTTTGAAGAACAGGTCGTGCAGGCGGAGGGGCTCCGGGAACGCGCCTATACCGATCAAGTGACGGGCCTGGGGAACCGCCGCTACTTCAATACCCAAATCACCGCCCGGCTTGATCGCCGGGACAGCACCACGAAAGGGATCATGCTTCTGATCAAGGTGAATGATCTGGACAAGCTCAACCAGCAAAGCGGGTTTCAAGCCGGCGACCAATTCCTGAAACGGGTGGCGCAGATGCTGAAGGAAACTACCAGCCACTATGCGAACGGCGTCTTGGCCCGTTTGGTGGGGGGGGACTTCGGCGTTTTCCTTCCCGACGCACCTCCTTGGGAGGCGGAATTGATTGCCGGCGGCATCGCCGTGGAACTGGGCCGGCTGGCGTCGGAGAAGATCACCGTTACGGATAACATCGGTTATGTGGGTGCCGCGACGTATGAGAACACCGTGACGCTCAGCCGAATGCTTTCGGAAGCCGATCGTGCGCTGACAATGGCCAGGCAGAAAGGGCCCAACGAATGGAGTGTCTGTGCGATTACCGAAGAAACGGATGCCATGCCGCTTGGCCAGCAGCAGTGGAAGGATTTGCTTGTCAAGGCCCTCCGGGAGCGCCGGTTCATCCATGAAGCACAATCGGTAGTGAAGATGAGCGACAGGAACCGATTTCTTCACCTGGAAGTTTTCTCCCGCATTCTTTTTGAAGACGGCAGCATCATGAGTGCGGCGGTGTTCATGCCGCTGGCCGAGCGCCTGGGCCTCATGTCCGCCATAGACCGCATTGCCATCGAGGAAGTGATGAAGCTTGACCGGAACCGGCTCCCGGTCGAAAGCGTTGCCGTAAACATCTCCCCCGGTTCCCTGGGCGATGATGCATTCCGTAAATGGATTCAATCCTCCCTGAAGGCGCTTCCTGGTACGGCCCCCCGCATCATCTTCGAATTTTCCGAGTTCAGCGCGGTGCAGCATCTTGATCTGGTCAAAGACGTCAGTTTGTTTGTGCGCGAGCACGGGCACGGCATCGGGCTGGATCATTATGGACAGAGTTTCTGCAATCTGGGGTATCTCAAATCGATTCGCCCCGATTACGTAAAGATTGAGCGGGCGTATACCGGAGAGCTCAAGGAAAAAGACAGTGACAGCCGGTTTTTCATTGGTTCGTTGTGCAGCGTCGCGCACAGCATAGATGTCATGGTGATCGCCGAAGGGGTGGAAACCGAGCAGCAGCTGCAGGTGCTGAGGGAGTTGAACGTCGATGCGGTGCAGGGATATATCGTTGACCGGCCAAGACCGATCCGGGAGATGTTGCGAAAGTAAAAGGTGCTGATGGGCTTACAGGATGTCTTCGACCGTCAGGGTCTGGGAAGTTATTGTTTCCCGCAGTCTTGTGCGTTCCCGGAGTTTTTCCTGGGCGTGCTCCGGAAGCTCCGTATAGACAATGATATTCTTCCGAATCAGCAGGTCGATCAGATCTTCCACCAGGCGGATCAACCCCTTGTCCGACAGGGAGAGCAGTATTTTTTTCGGATCTTCGCTGGTGGTCTCATTGAGAAAATCGATGACCTCCTCATCAGCGGCGGGTTTTGTTTCGCTGGCGTTCGCCCGGGGCGATCGATGTATCGCGATGATGCCGCCGTTTTCATCCCGCTCGATGTACAGCATGCATGTACCTCCTGATGGTTATCGTAAAATCCGCCTTATTGTTGGAAAATAGCATTTTTTTTTAAAAAAAAATAGGTATATAATGGGACCAAACAAACGGCAGCGTCTGGATCGACTGTGCGCTCCGGATGACTTGCAACGGGATGGTAAAAAATGAACAAGCCTGCCACTGAGGATCAGCCGTCACCGGGAGAATGGAGGCTCGGGGGGGATATTGATACCCATGATGATCCGCTGCTGGATTGCCTGATTCAGCTGACAAAACTACACGGATTTCCGGCTGCCAGAACGGGCCTGATTTCCGGGCTGCCCCTTGTGGACAACCGTCTTACCGTAGCGCTTTTTTCACGGGCCGCGGACCGGGCGGACCTTTCATCACGTGTGGTAAAGAAGTCCCTGAAAAAGATTTCCCCGTTGCAGCTTCCGGCGGTGCTTCTGCTTGAAGAGCGGCAGGCCTGCGTCCTGGTCGGCATTGAATCGGATGGGGATACCTTCAGGATCCTTCTGCCGGAAACCGGCATGGGAGAAAAACGCATCCCCCGGGAAGAACTGGAGAAAGGCTATACGGGCTACACCATTTTTGTCCGCCCGAAATACCGCACGGAAGAAAAATCTTTGGGCGAAACGGCCGCCGGTACAGGGAAAAACTGGTTCTGGGGGGCGTTTTTCAAGTCCTGGCGCATATACCGGGATGTGATGATCGCCTCTTTTCTGATCAATGTATTCGGCCTGGCAAGCCCTTTCTTTGTGCTGATCGTCTATGACCGCGTCATTCCCAATCACGCCGTGGAGACGCTGTGGGTCCTGGCCATCGGAATCACGGTGATTTATTTGTTTGCCGTATTGATGCGGACCCTGCGGAGCTATTTCATCGACGAGGCCGGGAACAAGGCAAATCTCAAGATTTCCTCCCAGTTGCTCCAGAAGGTTCTTGACCTGAAAATGGAAGTGCGCCCGCGGTCGATCGGCTCGTTTACCCGGAACCTCCAGGAGTTTGAAAGCATACGGGATTTCGTCACCTCCTTTTCCATCACCTCCGTGATCGATCTTCCCTTCATGCTGCTGGGATTGCTCGTGGTCTGGTATCTCGGGGGGAACATCGTCATGATCTTCCTGGCTGCCATTGCCATCCTGTGCCTTCACGCCCTGCTTATACAGAGACCGCTGAAGAGGGCCGTCGGGAAAACCATCGGTGCGTCCGCCCAGAAAAATGCCATTCTCGTGGAGGGCATTTCGGGGCTTGAGACGATCAAGACGCTTGGGGCCGAGAGCCAGATTCAGCGGGCATGGGAGGAAGCGGTCAGCTATATCGCCCGATGGAGCGCCCGGTCGCGGATACTGGCAAACTCGGTTAATGACGCGTCTTTTTTCTGGCAGCACGCGGTCGTGGTTGGCGTCGTCATCGCGGGCGTCTACAAGATCCATGCGGGGGAACTCTCCCAGGGGGGGTTGATCGCCCTGGTTATCCTCTCCCGACAGGTGCTTGCCCCCATGGGGCAGGTGGTGGGACTCGCCACCCGCTACCAGCGGGCCAGAGAATCCTTCAGAAAACTCAATGACATCATGGCGCTTCCCGGGGAAAGACCGGCAGGAAAGGTGTTTTTGCACAGAGCCCGGTTCAGGGGGGAAGTCGGGATCAAGAACATGAGTTTCGCCTATCCCGGCCAGACCGCCAGTGTCTTCAACAACATCACGCTGGAAATCGGGGCCGGGGAAAAAGTCGGCATTATCGGACCGATCGGTTCGGGAAAGACCACCCTGGGAAAAATGCTCATGGGTCTGTACGAGCCGCAAAGCGGCATGATCACCATGGACGGAACGGACATCCGCCAGATCGATCCCACGGAACTGCGCCGGTTCATCGGGTATGTTCCCCAGGATATTCAGCTTTTCAGGGGCTCTGTCCGCAACAATATCACCATGGGTACCCATGAT
>JAWLGC010000123.1:0-6402 GCA_041685265.1 Desulfomicrobiaceae bacterium
CTGCTCAATTATGCCACCTACTATGAAGTCCGCGCCGCAAGCCCCTCGTTCAGGCCGACATTCAAGTGGTTCGATCAGCGCCTCAGCCTGCTCGGCTTTCTCGCCTGTCTCGGTGCAATGCTCGCTATTGATCCGGCCACAGGTATTGTGGCCATATCCATTTTGTTCGCCACGTTCCAGTACATCCACCGCACGGCCGACCCGGCCCGATGGGCCGATAGTCGCCGCGCCCATCACCTGCAACGGACAAGAGAACATCTGCTGGAGGCCGCAGCCATTCCGGAACATCACCGTGACTGGCGGCCGCAGATTCTGGCCTTTTCGGATGATCAGGAACGACGCCCCCGGCTTTTGCGATTGGCCGGCTGGCTTGAGGGCGGCAGCGGATTGACCACCGTGGTTACATTGCTGGAGGGCAAGGACCTGCTGCTGTCCCCCCAAAAGGAGGAAATCAAAAAAAGCCTGCAACAGGACATCCGGGAGCATAACCCGGCCGCCTTTTCATTGGTGTTGACCACCAGAGATATCGAAATCGCTGTTCACGCCCTGCTTCAGGCCCACGGTATCGGTCCCCTGCGCGTCAACACGGTGCTGCTGAACTGGCTGGATCCGCACAACGAATCCGGCCAGGAGTTTCGGGAGCTTCTTTTCGGCGGCCGGCTCAAAACGCTTTTCCAGTTGGGGTGCAATATCGTGCTCCTGCACGCGCAACCGGATACGTGGAGCCGTCTCATGGAGACTGAACCTGAAAAATCCCGTATCGATATCTGGAGGTCCGCAGACAACACGGGTAATCTGATGCTTCTGTTTGCGTATCTGATGACCCGCTCTAACGCATGGAAAAACGCCACACTGCGCCTTATGGTCTTTGACGACGACAAGACACCGAAAGAAGAACAGGAAAACACCATGCGCGAAATCCTGGACGACGCCCGGATCGATGCCGAGCTCGTATTTGTTCCCGCACGAGATGAAGCGGCCGTAATCAAGACCTCGGCTGAATCGACTTTGATATTCCTGCCCTTTCGCTTTAGCGGCAACCTGATTGAACTGCCGGTTCCATGCCAGGCCGAAGAACTCCTGCAGAACCTGCCGACAACCGTACTTATTTCAGCCGCCGAGGATATCGACCTGGACGCCGAACCGGAAGAGGGGGTGGCTGCCGAGTCTGCCGAAGCAAGAGATTTTGTAAATAAAAAAGAGCAGCTGACCGAAACAGCACAAAAAGAGGCCGAAGCGGCCGAAAAGGCTGCCAAAGCTGCAGAGACCGAACTTCAAGAGGCACTGGCTCTCCCTGAGGGCGATCGTGACGAAGACAAAATACAAGCCCTGACCACCGAACGGGATAAGGCCGGGCAGGCCATGGAAACAGCCCGCCGCAAGGCCGCCAAAGCCCGGGCCAAACTCGACCAGGCCCGCGAGGCCCTTGAAATGGAAGATCATGACTCGCCCCCAAAACCGGACGAGAAGGAAAACTGATGCATGACACGAACTCGGCCACGATGCCGGTCTTCGTGCCGGCAGGGACGGGATCTCGGGACCGACCACGACGCAACGCCGTATCAACCCTGTTCACCATCCAGCCCAGTCGGCAGGGGGGAGTGACTGCATATGACAAATGACAATACGACCCCCAATACTGTGAACAACACCGGCCCAACAAATTTTGAAGATATCATCCAGGTCGTTGTCGGCGCATCGGCACTTTCTGTTCCTGTGGCGTTTTCCGAGGAGGCATGGAATCTCGGCAGGACACTCCCTGCCGTCAACATTGTCCTTCTTGCTCTCCTGTCACTCTTGTTCATCAACCTGTATTCTTTGCACAACATTTTTCAGGGAAAAATAACACATCGAATTTTCGTGTTTTTCCTGAGGACTCTCATCGATTACGGCATCACCCTGATGGTCGTGATCGTCGTACTGGCCGTACTGGACCACCTGCCCCTTTTCAGTGAGCCCTGGATAGCCGTCAAACGTGTCATCGTGCTTTCATTTCCAGCCTCCATGGGTGCCGTTGTCGTCGACAGCCTGGACAAGGAATAGAACCCCATTCTTTGTGCTTCAATCACAACGACATTTTCCGTCAAACCAGACCGTCTTCTCCGGTTTTTTTCCCGTGCGGCGCAAGCGAAACCTGCGAGCGCACGGGACAGCCGTGGATACACGTGTGTTGTCTCGAAGCAATGCAGCCTGCCCGGCGGCATCAGCCCCATGTACCCGGCTTCCCCCGTCTTGCAGGCCGGAGCGGATTGCCCTAGCGTGGCGGACATGTCGCAATTTCAGAAATTCACCACGGAATATGTCGCCACGGAAGACCGTATTCGCATTTCAGGGCAGATCGAACTGGAGTCCCCGCTGAGCATCTGGCTGACGCAGCGGCTGCTGCAACGGCTGCTCCCGGTCCTGACCGGGTGGCTTGAGCAGCAAAGCCCGCAGGGGGTGGCCGGGGAAATCGGGCACACCTTTGCGCAGCAGGCCGCCCGAACCGCGCTCACGCCCCAGGAGCCGGTCAACGCCTCAGCAGGAGAATCCTCCCGGCTGGCATCCGCCATTGATGTCTCCCGATCAGCCCAGGCCGTCCGGCTCACCTTCCGGGACCAGGACGACCAAAGCACGGAGCTGGCCCTGAATGCAACCCAGCTGCGGCAATGGCTGAACATCGTCCACGACCTCTACACTAAAGCCGGCTGGCCCCTGGACAGCTGGCCGGACTGGATGCGGTCGACTCCGGAACCACAGCCTCCAAAAATGCTCCAATAGTCTGAAAATAATGAACATACTCTACTACGACTGCTTCTCCGGCATCAGCGGAGACATGAACCTGGCGGCCATGATCGACCTGGGGGTCGATCCCGCGTTTCTTGCACGGGAACTCTCCAAACTCGGGCTCGACCATGAATTCACCCTCGAGGCAGGCAAAGACTCCCGCAAAGGGATTCACGGCACCCGCGTGGACGTGGTGCTCAAAAAACATCACCATGCTCCCCACGGCCACCATCACGCTGCTCACCGCAACCTGCGGGACATCGAAACAATCATCGATCAAAGCGGGTTGGCCGAGTCGGTCAAAAAGACCGCCCTGGCCATCTTCAGGCGCGTGGCCGAAGCCGAGGGCAAGGTGCACGGCAGGGATCTGTACGAGGTCCACTTCCACGAGGTCGGGGCTGTGGACTCCATCGTGGACATCGTGGGTGCGGCCGTCTGTTTCCATGCTCTGGACATCGATCAGGTCTGGTGTTCGCCCGTGGAACTCGGCGGCGGATTCGTCACCTGCGCCCACGGCAGGATGCCGGTCCCGGCCCCGGCCACGGTGGAGATCCTGCGGGACTGCCCGACCACTCGGGGCGCGGTCATGCAGGAAACGACCACCCCCACGGGGGCGGCCATCCTGGCCGCCCTGACCGACCGGTTCACGGCCGGGCCGGCCCTGACCGTACGAAAAACAGCCTACGGCATCGGGCACCGGGATACGGACATCCCCAATGTACTGCGCGTGCACCTGGCCACCGCGGAGGAATCCGCAGGCACCCTGAAAACGGTCCCGGCCCGGCTGCTGCAGTGCAACATCGACGACATGACCGGAGAAATGCTCGGCGCGGCCCTGGACATGCTCATGGAGGAAGGGGCCATGGACGTCCATTTCACGCCCGTCGTCATGAAAAAAAACCGGCCGGCCACCACGATTTCTCTGCTGTGCAGCGCCGAAGAGGAGGAACGGTTCAAGCGCCTCCTGTTCCTGCACACCTCCACCCTGGGCATCAAATCCATACCCATCGACAAGACCGAGCTGGACATCGAATTCGAGACCCTGCAGACGCCCCTTGGCAGGGTGACCATGAAAAACGCCGTTCTGGACGGCAGGGTGATCCGGTCCAAACCGGAGCTGGAGGAGTGCCGCGAACTGGCCCGCAGACACGGCCTCCCCTTGAGCGACGTCTATCTGCAGATCGGCAGGGTGCGCACGAAATGAGCAACCAGCCCTCCCCCTCGTCGACAACCGGGCAACGGTATGAAAAACTGCTCGCCCTGCTGGGCGAGACAACCGGCGCGCTGATCGCATTCTCCGGAGGCGTGGACAGCACCCTGCTCCTGCATGCGGCCAGAGAGGCTCTCAGCGATAAAGCTGTAGCCGCCACCATCTCCACCCCCTATATTCCCCGTTGGGAGATTGCCGAGGCAAAGGATTTCGCACAGTCCCTGGGCGTGCAGCACGCTGTTCTGGATATGGAATTTCCTGAAGAGCTGCGCATGAATCCGCCCGACCACTGCTACACCTGCAAAAAAAATCTGTTCACCCGGCTCCTTAACGAGGCGAAACACCGCGGACTGCCCGCGGTCCTGGACGGCACCAATATAGACGATCTGAGCGACTACCGCCCCGGCCTGCAGGCCCTTCGGGAGCTCGACATCAGGAGTCCGCTCCTGGAGGCCGGGCTGTCCAAGCAGGACATCAGGGAACTGTCCAGACAGCTGGGGCTGCCCACCTGGAACAAGCCCTCCTTTGCCTGCCTGCTCTCCCGGATGGAGGTCAACCGACGCGTAAAAGAGGCGGATTTCGAAAAGGTGGAGCAGGCCGAGCGGCTGCTCATGAAAAACGGATTTCCCGCGGTTCGGGTCCGCCAGCACGGCGACGCGGCCCGTATCGAGGTCCCCCGGGACCGGATCCCGGAACTGATCGCCGCCAACATGAAACACGGATTCGACACCGCCCTCAGGAAGCTGGGCTACCGTCATGTGACCGTGGATCTGTCCGGTTACGTCATGGGGAGCCAAAACCCCGGCCCGACCGGAAAGCAGGAATCATGACATGGATATGAACAACGAACTCAAAGCCCTGCTGCAGGACATCAGGGACGGCAGAACCGACGTCGACAGCGGGATGCAGGCCCTGCGCGACCTCCCCTACCGGGACATCGGGCACACCAAGATCGACCTGCACCGGCCGCTGCGCAACGGATTTCCCGAGGTTATCTACGGGGCGGGCAAGACACCGGAACAGATCGCGGACATCTTCACGCACATGCGCGGAACCTGCAACATCCTGGCCACCAGAGTGTCGCCGGAAGCGGCCGAACTGGTCCGGTCCGGATTTCCCGACGTGACCTACAACCCGTTGGGCAGAACCCTGACCCATATCGGAACGGAGATCGTGCCCGGAACAGGCCGGGTGGGTATCATCACCGCCGGAACATCCGACCTCGCGGTGGCGGAAGAGGCCAAAACCACCTGCGAAATGCTCGGGCACCAAGCCGGGATCATCTCCGACGTGGGCGTGGCCGGCATCCACCGTCTCCTGGACCGCATGGACGAGATCCGGAAATACACGGTACTCGTGGTCATCGCGGGCATGGAAGGGGCCCTGGCCAGCGTGGTCGGCGGCCTGGTGCGACAGCCCGTCATCGCCGTCCCCACCTCGGTGGGCTACGGGGCCAATTTCGCCGGTCTGTCCGCCCTGCTCGGCATGCTCACCTCCTGCGCCTCCGGGGTGACCGTCGTGAACATCGACAACGGGTTCGGAGCCGCCTGCGCGGCCTGCAGAATCGCCGGACTGATCACGGCCTGATCAACCTGCTCTAAAACGGCCTCCGGCCGTCTGCTCTTCCGGAACGGCACGAAAGAAGCGCATATTCCAAAAGAAATGTGCGCTTCTTTCGTGAAACCAGGGCACCCGGAGCCGACGGAATCCGACCCGCTCTACGTCTTCTTCTTGCGGACCATCGGTGATTGCTCTAGCCTGCCCGGCACTTCTTAGCGGCAAGAAATCCCGACACGCATCAACCACTTCAAGCACGACCAAAGAGTACGAAAGCAATGCGCAATCCCGTTCCCAGAGCCGCGGCCATCCACGACCTGTCCGGATTCGGCCGGACCTCCCTGTCCGTAGTCATCCCCATCCTGTCCACCATGGGTATCCAGCCCTGTTCCCTGCCCACCGCCGTCCTGTCCACCCACACCGGCGGATTCGACGACTACCGCATGGTGGACCTGACCGACGAGATGGTCCGGTTCATCGATCACTGGAAAACCCTGCAGATCGAGTTCGACGCCGTGTACAGCGGGTTTCTGGCTTCTCCCCGGCAGATCGACATCGTGGCGGATTTCCTCGGCTCCTTTGCCAGGGAAGACCAGATCCGGGTCATCGATCCGGTTCTGGGCGACAACGGCCACGCCTATCAGACCATGGGCCCGGAAATGATCGCCAGGATGCGGACTCTGGTGTCCATGGCCGACGTGATCACCCCCAACTTCACCGAAGCCGGCTTTCTGCTGAACAAGCCGTACATGGATTCCATCGACCAGGAGGAGATCCGGGACTGGGTCATGGGACTCTCCGCAATGGGGCCTCGGACCGTGATCATCACCAGCGTGCCCCTGCCCAACACCCGGGGGAACTGCAAGGTC
>JAWLGC010000124.1:0-6392 GCA_041685265.1 Desulfomicrobiaceae bacterium
CCCAAAATCCCAGAATTCCAGAATCCCAAAATTCCAGAATCCCAGAATCCCAGAATTCCAGAATCCCAGAATCCCAGAATCCCAGAATCCCAGAATCCCGAAATCCCAGAATCCCAGAATCCCAAAATTCTATTTACCCGAAAACAACTTTTGTCTACATTGCCGAAAACCCCGCGGCAACGTTCGCATCAATCTTTTAACAGACCATCGTTTGCTATCAAGGAGAAACAATGGACGAAGGCTCAGAGAGTAGCTTCTGGACCGCATTTCGTAAAATTTTCGGACACAAACACGACACGCCCATCGAAGACATGATCCTCGAGGCCAAGGACGACGGGGAGCTGAAGACCGACGAGGTTTCCATGCTCCTGAACGTCCTGCAGCTCGAAGAGAAGCAAGTTCGGGAAATCATGATCCCGCGAACGGACATGGTCTGTGCCGAGGAAAATGAATCCCTTTCCGATGTGGCCCAGACCATCATCGAAAGCGGTCATTCGAGAATTCCGCTCTATCGCAGGAGCAAGGACTCCATCATCGGAGTCGTCCACGCCAAGGATCTCATGCAGCACATCCTGCACCCCGAAGATCCCGCCCCATCCCTGCCCGACATCATGCGATCTCCCCTGTTCATTCCGGACACCAAGAACGTCAAACAGGTTCTCCTTGAGTTCCAGCTCAAAAAAATCCACATGGCCATTGCCCTGGATGAGTACGGAGGAACATCGGGAGTGGTCACCCTGGAGGATGTCCTGGAGGAAATCGTCGGGGAAATCGAGGATGAATACGATTCGCCCAAGCCCGATGAAATCCAGCCCCAGGAAGACGGGACCGTGCTCATCTCCGGGAGAACCTCCCTTGACGACCTTCAGGAAGAACTGAACATCTGCCTTGACTCCGAGCAGGTCGAAACCATCGGTGGATTCATCTGCGAGCAGTCCGGGCGGGTTCCCCGAGTCGGCGAAAAATTCCTCTTTGCCGACAAATCCTTCACCATCCGTGACGCCAATGCCAAAAATATCCGCTGGATTCTGGTCGACGCTTCCGGGCCTGTCGAAGAGTCCTGAACTGAAACGGACCGGACTTTTTGCCCTCATCGCCACCCTCGGAACCTGGTTCGGATTCGCCAATCCCGTTCTTCAGGTTCCACTTCTGGCCCTGGCCCTCCCCCTGTGCCTGACATACACGGCCCTGAGGGCGGGCACACCGGGAAAAGCGGCCGGGGCCGGCTTCTGGATCGGCGCCCCGGCCTATGCCGCGGCCATGTACTGGGTGGCGATTCCGGTCCGTTATTTCGGAGGTCTGCCCTGGGGACTGGCCCTGCCCTGTCCGGTACTGCTCGGCATGTATATGGCCGGGTATGCGGCAGTATTCGCCGCAGCCGTCCAGTGGGGATCCCGCCGGTTCGAGCCGCTTGTGCTCGGGATATACGCCGGACTTGTCTGGGGCGTGCTGGAGCTGATCCGGGCCCATCTGCTGACCGGATTTCCGTGGTTGACCACGGCCTCGGCCTTTGTCCCCTGGCCCGTATTCATTCAGGGAGCGGCCTTTGTGGGCGAATACGGGGTCGGCGCACTGCTGGTTGCCTGCGCCGTCTGGATCTGCACGGCCGGAAGATCCCTTGTAGCGCCGGCCTGCGCCCTTGCCGTCCTGACCGGCCTCATGGTGTTCGGTATGCACTCCCTCACCGCCGGAGTCCCTGCCGGCGAGCGAACGGCCCGGGTCAGCCTGATCCAGGGCAATATCGACCAGAGTCTGAAGTGGGACCGCACCTTTCAGCAGGCCACCATCGACAAATACCTTGAACTGTCCCGTCGGGAGGTGATCAACAATACTCCCGACCTGCTCATCTGGCCGGAAACCGCCCTGCCCTTCTATTTCCAGGACCGGTCCATCCTGAGCAAACAGATCACGGACTTCATTCAGGACGTCGGTGTGCCTCTGCTCACCGGGGCCCCGGCCTACGCCTATCTCGATCCCGGCCCCGGGGCCACCCCGAGCATGTACAACCGGGCCTACCTGCTCGACGCCGAGGGAGAAATCACGGACCGGTACGACAAGGAACATCTGGTTCCCTTTGGGGAATACGTCCCGTACACACAGTTTCTTCCCCTGCCTGATGATATTGCCGGACTGGTCGGCAATTTCTCTGCCGGATCGGATCCGAGCCCCCTGCGGACCTCCTCCCTTGCCTTGGGTATACTCATTTGTTATGAAGCTATCTTTCCGGAACTGGCCCGGAACAGGGTCGATGCCGGAGCCAACCTGCTGATCAACATCAGCAACGACGCCTGGTTCGGAAGATCCTCGGCCCCGGCCCAGCACCTGCAGTCAAGCGCCATGCGGGCCGTGGAGCAGAACAGGTATCTGATCAGGGCCACCAACGCCGGTATCTCGGCCATCGTCGACAATCACGGCCGGATCATTGAGGCCACCCCCCTGTTCAAGGACCGTGCCCTGTTTTCCGAGCGGGTTCCGCTGCTGACGGCGACCACTCCGTACCATCGCCACAGCGGAACAATCCGATACGCGATGGGTATTATGCTCGGGGCGGTATTTTTGGCCGGAAGGCTGTGTCCCTCTGGAGTAAGCCGCCATACAAAAGCCTGTTCCCCAACCCATAAAAACTGAACACTGAAGACATGCTACAATACACCGATCTCAAATCCCGCAGCGCCACGCTGTCCAGGAAATTTTTCTCCTTCTGGGGGCGTCTTTGACCTCCGTTCCAGCAGGGAACGGCTCGCCGAAATCGAGCGTCAGCTTTCCGCACCCGGAGCGTGGGACAACCCCGACGCCCTGACCCCGGTCCTTCAGGAAAAAAGCATCCTTTCCGAACAGGTGGATCAGTGGATCGCCCTGGAAAAATCCCATGAAGACACCCTGGAATGGATGGAACTGGCCGGCGAAGACCAGAGCCAGGAGACCCTGGAGGCCCTTGAAGAGGCTTTAAGCGCTCTGGAGCAGAACATACAGGTGGCTGAGATGGAGACCCTGCTCTCCGATCCAGGGGATAAGCTCCCGGCCATTCTCGAAATCCACCCCGG
Organism: Desulfomicrobiaceae bacterium; assembly: GCA_041685265.1. Classification (GTDB taxonomy): domain Bacteria; phylum Desulfobacterota; class Desulfovibrionia; order Desulfovibrionales; family Desulfomicrobiaceae; genus JAWLGC01. The sequence continues at coordinate 3,045 of JAWLGC010000124.1, forward strand.
CGCCGGCGGCACCGAAGCCCAGGACTGGGCCGAAATGCTGCTGCGCATGTACAAGAGGTGGGCCGAACGGCACGGGTTTTCCATCGAGTTTCTCGACTTTCTGCCCGGAGACGAAGCAGGGATCAAAAGCGTCACGCTGCAGATCACCGGTCAGCACACCTACGGCCTGCTCAAGAGCGAAAAGGGCACCCACCGGCTGATCCGCATCTCCCCGTTCGATACATCGGGCAGACGACACACCTCGTTCGCCTCTGTGGACGTCTACCCGCAGGCCACCCAGGACATTGAAATCGATGTCAAGGACGAGGACCTGCGCATCGACATCTTCCGCTCCAGCGGTCCCGGCGGCCAGTCCGTGAACAAGACCAGTTCCGCGGTCCGGTTGACACACATTCCCACGGGCATCGCAGTTCAGTGTCAGAACGAAAAGTCCCAGCATCGGAACAAGGATGCGGCCATGAAGGTCCTCAAGGCCAGGCTCTACGACATCGAGCTGAAAAAGATCGAGGAGGAACGCCAGGCCGAGTACGACTCCAAGTCGGCCATCGCCTGGGGCAGCCAGATCCGGACCTACACCCTGCAGCCGTACCGGCTGGTCAAGGACCATCGCACCAATACCGAATCGAGCAGCGTGGACGATGTTCTGGACGGCAACCTGGACGGATTTATGCGCGACTACCTGCTCTGGCTGCACAGCCGAAAATAATTTCACCCCGTACAGCAAAGAGAGGAGGGCCGGTTATCCGGCCCTCCTCTCTTTGCCCAGGAAGACTCCATGCATATATTCAGGATCCTCGCCACCCTCTTGTTCGTCCTGGCCGCCTTACCGGCCTGGACCATGGAACCTCTGACCATCCACTACTCGGCAAACACCTACGGAGTGATCTCTCCGTGCCCTTCCTGAGGAAACAAAACCCTGGGGGGACTGGCCCGGCGGGCCGGATTGCTGAAAAAGGAACGAAACAAACACGGGGTGCTTCTCGCCGGGCCGTGGGAACTGGCCAGGCCGGGCAGCGATCGGGCGGATGAGGGAGACCCGGCCGCCATGGTCCGGGCTCTGGAGCTCATGGACTACTCGGCCGGCGTTCTGGCCGGGAGCGAGCACGCCCTGCTCGCGGCCAAAAACATTGCAGCTCCCACCGGGTGGACCGTGCTTCGAACGTCCCCCGAGTACAAACGTATTCGAACCGGCCGGAAAACCATCGGGATACTCATGTTCCCTGAAGAGGCTGCTCTCAAAGACGGCAGACTTGACGCCACGCACCTGAAGGCCATCAGTTCCGTGGCCGCGAAACTGCGCACGGACCGGGTCGATCTGATTATCGGCATCAGCCCCTGGGGACAACGTGCCGAACAGACCTTTCTGTCCTCGACTCCGTCCGTTGTGGACCTGCTTCTTGGGAGTGGTCCGGGAAGCGGTCTGACCGGACGGGTCATGCAGGAAGGCAGGACCATGTGGGTCCGCCCCTACTCCAAGGGTAAGGCCCTGAACCGCATCGAGATCCGGGAACTTCCGACCAGGGACAAGGCCTGGAGATGGGTCACCGGGAAAAACATCGTCTGCAGCCTGGGCCTCCTGGATTCCGGTGTCCGTCCGGACCCGACGATCACGAACATTCTTGCCTCAAGTTCCGGTACGGACTCAAAGAATCACCGGGACGAGGTTCGAGCCGTGTATGAGCGCGCCTTGCAATTTCAGCCCGATCCCTCTAAGACTTCGAACATGGAGTGAGACGCCTGTCCCGAACGATCACCTCGACAGCGGCCGAAAAAAACCGCCCCGGAACAGACGTCACGGCCGAAGCGCTTGACGCCATGGCGTCGACCGCCCCCTTTTTTGATGACCTCAATTTTCGGAATCATACCATGCAAAACACGACATCCATCCCATTTTTCAAGGCCCAGGGAAGCGGCAACGATTTTGTCATTCTGGACAACCGGGAGCTTCAGGTTCCCGAACAGGACATGGCCGAGTGGGCCCGCAAACTGTGCAGGCGGGCCTTCGGCATCGGTGCCGACGGACTCATTCTCCTGGATAACGCACCTGAAGCAGGTAGTGCGGACTACATCTGGCACTTTTACAATGCCGACGGTTCCCGGGCGGAAATGTGCGGCAACGGTTCCCGCTGTGCCACCCGACTGGCCGTGGAACTCGGTCTTGCCGGGCCAGAACACGTCCTCGGTACTGACGCCGGAACCGTACGGGCCCAGGTCTTTGCCGACAAAGATGAAGTCCGGGTCCAGCTGACCCCCATCGAGGGGCTGGCCCTTGACCTTGACCTGACCGGGCCCGAGGGAAAACCGGTCCACTTCGCCAACACCGGCGTCCCCCATGCCGTTGTCGTGGTTGACGACCTGCAGAACGTCGATATCGCCACGGCCGGCAGCGAACTGCGCTACCATGACCACTTTGCCCCGGCAGGAACCAACGCCAACTTCATTCAGGTCATGGACCGTACCCACCTGCACCTGCGCACCTATGAACGCGGAGTGGAGGACGAAACCTTCGCCTGCGGAACCGGTGCGGCGGCTTCCGTGGCCGTGGCCCACGCCCTGGGCCTGTGCGAGCCCACCACCATGGTGACCACTTCGGGCGGGGAAAAGCTCGAAATCAGCATCGAAAACGGCATGCTCTTTTTACGGGGCAAGGCCCTGATCATGTACAAAGGGGAATTATTTCCAAAATCTTTCGGACTCGAAGTCGGATAAGATCCAAGCCCCGTTTCCACCCCTGAATGCGGGGTCCCGATTTTTCGGGTTCTCTTTCCGCATACTTTCATTCATCTCAACATTTCAGGCTGAAGGAGGTTCTCGAGCCGTATTGAACAGCTCGAAGACTCCAAACAGTAATAACGGCGCATCAGGGCGCCGACATAAATCAGCAGGAACCTGTCAGACACTGGAGGACACATGAAACTTTCCGGAGCGTTGACCGCCCTGGTCACCCCTTTTCGCGACGGCCGCGTGGATGAAGAAGCCTATCGGGAATTCGTCGAATGGCAGATCCAATCCGGAATAGACGGCCTGGTGCCGTGCGGGACCACCGGCGAATCAGCAACCATGAGTCATGCCGAACACAAACAGGTCGTCGCCATCTGCGTGGAGCAGGCCAGGGGGCGGGTCCCCGTGCTGGCCGGAGCCGGGTCCAACTCCACGTCCGAAGCCATCGAGCTGACCAGATACGCTAAGGAAGCCGGCGCCGACGCAGCCCTGCACATCACCCCCTATTACAACAAACCGACCCAGGAAGGGCTGGTGGCCCACTTCAAGGCCATAGCCGAAGCGGTTCCCTTTCCCACGGTCCTGTACAATGTTCCCGGCCGGACCGGCATCAACATGCTGCCAAAG
>JAWLGC010000125.1:0-6368 GCA_041685265.1 Desulfomicrobiaceae bacterium
AGCTTGCGGGCTTCATCGGAAAGGCGCATCTGACGCAGGCTGACATCGGCCCCTCCCTGGTCCTCCCCCGTTTTAAGGGGGATGAGATCCATGAAGCAGATGGGACATTGTCCCGACTCCGGAAGCTGGATCTGGGGATGCATGGAGCATGTCCAGACCACTTCTTCTTTGTCTGTTTTCGATTGCTCCGGGGTGTGATCGGCATGTTCTTCATCATAGGATTGCGGAACGTGCGCTATTTTCGGTGCCTGGTGTCGCCCCAGAAAATAGCCTCCCGCGAACAGGGTGATTATGACCACGCACAGGAGGAGTCTGCCGGGGAATCGTTTGGCTGGAGTCTTGCTTTTTTGTGTCATGGGCTCAAGGGGGTTGGGGGGGGGAGGGGATAGTCAGGGAGCTCTGCGCCGGGGCAGCAGCAGCTGCCCCGGCTCGGCGCTATTTTTTTTCGTCCGGCACTTTTTTCAGGTCGACGCCCTGCTCCTCGAGCTTTTTAATGTATTTTTCAGGATTTTTTTTGAATTCGCTGATGCAGGAACCGCAGCAGAAGTAGACCCGTTTGCCCTCATAATCGGCGTAGATCTCCTTGTTGATGGTGTAGCCCATAACCGGGCATTTGGTCTGCTCTGCGGCATAGGCGGATGTGGCGATGCCGGCAAAGGACAGGACCAGGGCCAGAATGATGATACGGGTAAGGGATTTCATGATATTCTCCAGGGGTTGGGGTTATGTATCCGGGCTTTGTTTATTCCAGTGTATATGCTGCTGCTCCAGGCCCGGGGATCTGCGACCCGGCGAGCATGGAGCCGTGAAATTCGCAGGGAATTTCTCCACCGACCAGAACCTCGATGTCGGCCATGCGTGCGGCCTGGTCGGTCAGGGCTCGGAAGTAGGCCATTTCCAGTTCGATGAAGGTCTTTTCCGCATTCAAGAGGTCCAGAGATGAGATGGTTCCGGTCTGAAAGGCCTCCAGGGCCGCTCCAAAGGCTTGTTCGGCCTTGGGGATCAGGGTGTTTCGGAACAGGTCGATCCTGCGTCCGGCGTCTCTGTACCCGAAGAGCTGCTTCTGCAGTTCGGCCAGGAGGTTGTCCCGGACCTCCTGCCTGCGCAGGCGGGCTGTTTTAAGGTTTGCCTGTGCTTCCCGCACGGCCGCTTTTCTGCTCTCCTGCCACAGGGGGATGGAAAAGGAGACAGACCCGATGATTGGATCCTGATCCGCATTGGTCACACCGGGATTGCGGGCTGAACCGGTATGAATGGATTCCAGGCCGAAGGTTACGTTCGGGTAGAAGTTTTTTTTCGCCAGCCCAACGCTGGCTCGGGCCCTGTCCACGATTGCGGCCAACGCTGCCAGGCGGGGAGTGTTCCCTGATACGGCCTCTATAAGTTCTTCTTCCTCGAGGGCCATGACCATGATCGGCAATTGTGTGGGAAGGGGCAGCAGCCCGGCCTCTCTGCGGCGCAGCAGATTATCCAGTTCGGCCGACAAAGGGGTACGGCGGTCCTTGAGGTTGTGCAGGCGATTTTCAGCCCTGCCGAGTTCCACTTCGATTTTCAGGACGTCCGAATACGGAGCCAGACCGGCTGAATACTTGCCCTGAATGACAGCTCCGAGATATTGGAGAAGACTGATTTCCTGAGAGCGCAGGTCGATGGCTCTGCCGAGGTAGGCGTATTCGTAGTAGCTCTTCTTGATTTCTCGAAACAGCTCCAGCCGGGTCTGCTCGGCCAGTGCTCCCAGCCTGTCCGTTTCGGCCGCAGCTCCTTCCTGGAGCAAGCCCCGTTTTCCGAACCACGGCAGAGTTTGGGCCAGGCCGTATTTGAAGAGCTGCGGCCCGGTTCTGGTCTCAACCGGCTGAATGAACCAGGCAAAGGTGAACTTCGGGTCGGGCAGGGCATCCGCTTGAGGAAGTCGTTCTTCAGCTGCCCGCCATCTGGAAAAGGCCGCGCGCAGCCCCGGATTGTTCCTGGCCGCCATGGTCAGGTACTCTGCAAGAACCGCCTGCTCACTCCATGCGTGCGTCCCGGCTGCGTCGGCAGGGGCCGAAGGCTCTTCTGCGAATGTCGTTGCCGGCAGAAGCAAACCGGTCAAACCGAAAGCAATAATGAAATGAAGGATGCGCATGGGGGCTCCCGTGAATTTGGATGGCGGAACGTGTCTGGTGAGGTTTGCCTGCCACTTTGTTGTCAAGATCTGTTCCAAAATAAAAAAAGTTTTAAAAGTTAATAGTTATATTTTCAAAGGATATAATAATTTGCCGGAGCGGACCCGAGAGGCGTCCTCTTGTGTAACTGTTTGTCGGCTTGTGCAAAGGGTGCCGGGTCTTGTGCAGGGCTGTGGATGCAATGATTTTATTTTCTTTTGTCAGCCGTTAGCGTACATGGTTAAGGCATGCATACGGTTGACCGGAATTCACCCCGCCAAGGAAGAACTCATGCGTATTCGATGGAAAATTCTCATCCTGCTTCTGGCCATCACCCTGATTCCCATGCTCGTATTGCGTTTGAACGGTTATCTGATTTTCATGGAAGTCGGCCGGGAGCTGGGGCAATCGGCCCGAAACAACCTGTTGCATCGGACAACCATTGAAATGGAGCGAATGGTTGAGGACCATGCCGTTGTTCTGGAACGGACGTCCCGGCTGCTCGGAACCGTGCTGCGCAGCGAGCGTAACGGGATCAATTCGATTCTGCACAACGTAACATTTCCCTCCCCGTACCCCCCATCTGAAGAAGAGCTTTTCCCCACCTTAGACAAGGAAGCATTAAACTTAAGTTATTGCATAAAAAAGGAATCCGGGCAATGCACGCCACTGTCGGTGGACTATTCCGGGCTCTGGGTGCGTCGAACTCGGGGGCAAGGAATGCGAAGTCTGTTGTTGGGCGCAGAGCAGGAAGAGCAACTCCTTAATTTGTTGCAAAGGTCCAGGCATCCCGTTTCCGACCTGGTGCTCTGGTCCGTGATCCGTTTCGATGACGGCAACGAGATCGTATATCCTTCGGCCGGGCGAATCAGGATCCCCAGACATCGGACCTGGTTGTTCGGGGAGGAGGATGGGCGCAATAAACCGTCCTGGTCCACCCCCTATATTGATCCCGTCACCCGCCAGGTGGTGATTACTGTGTTCATGCCCTTTGCCGGTGGCCCCGGGCCGGCTTCCGGCCATATAGGCCTGGTCATCCCCCTGGATGTTCTGCGGCACAACCCTGAACATATTCGGCGTCTCTCCCCGGATGCCGGGATTTTCGTGGTCCAGGTGGAAACGAAACCGGGAGCCGGGGAAGAAAGCCTCAGGATTTCCCTCAAGGGGGAACCGGGGCGAAGTGACCACCGGCACTGGATTCGTCCGGAAAATGAGGAGCGGCTGTCCTCTTCCGACCGCGAGCAGTTCGCAAAAATGGTACGTGATCTTGAGCAGGGGCGATCCGGGGTGACATCAATGCCCTTTAAGGGCGTGCCCAGTCTGTGGGGATTTGCCGGGGCCGGGTCACGCAATGCGCTACTGTTCATTGTTCCGGAAAAAGACGCCGTAGCCGATGCCGAGCAGGCCGAACAAGCCATCAATAGTCGTTTTGAAAAGATGGGGCAATATACCGGCCTGATTTTTCTGGCCGTCATTCTGGCCACTACCGCGTTGAGCCTCGGGGTCGCCAGAGTGATCGGGGTTCGACTCCGACAGCTCGTCGGTGGTGTCCGATCCATTGGCCGGGGAGATTATGATGTCCGGGTGAATATCAATTCGCGGGATGAAATCGGCGAGTTGGCCAGGTCTTTCAATGAGATGGCCCCGGCCCTGCAGGACAGGGAGAACATCAAAGAGTCCCTGAATCTGGCCAAGCAGATTCAGCAAAGCCTGCTTCCCGTGACCGCCCCGGAATTTCCCGGGCTGGATGTTGCCGGGATGAGCCGGTACTGCGATGAAACCGGTGGCGACTACTACGATTACTTTACCATCACCTGTCAGGGTACCCCGAGACTTGGTCTGGCCGTAGGGGATGTTTCCGGACACGGTATACCTTCGGCTCTGCTCATGGTCAGTGTTCGAGGGTTTCTCCGGTCCAGATTGACCCAGCCGGGGTGCCTCGGAGAAATTGTAACGGACGTGAACAGATTGGTTGCTGCGGATACCTTCGGGGGCGGGACCTTCATGACCTTTTTGTTTCTTGTTGTTAATCCCGAGACCGGCATGCTGCACTGGGTACGGGCCGGGCATGATCCGGCCCTGTTGTACGATCCGACCTCCGATTCCTTCGAGGAACTCCAGGGGGGCGGTCTGCCGCTTGGTGTTATGGCGGATACGGGATATAAGGAGGCCGAGCACGAATCGATCCGGTCCGGCCAGATCCTGTTTCTGGGCACGGATGGGATATGGGAGACATGCAACAGGGCAGGAGAGATGTTCGGAAAAAAACGGTTGCGGGAAATCATTCGAGCTACCCGAAATTCCGGTGCTCGGGATATTGTGCGGGCCGTGATTCGGGAGGTTGACGATTTTCGTGAAGGCGGGCGGCAGATTGATGATGTGACCATGATTGTTCTGAAAAAAACGTGATTTGGTACTTTTTGTATTTGCCGTCAGGGCTGGGCTATATTGTCTTTTACCCCGAGGCCCGGTATTAGAAGATTCAGGCGCAGGTGGGGCGACTGAATCGGTTGTTTCAGTACCACCCCCTTTCGTCTACGACAAAAACATCCAACCAAGGAGGAAGTGATATGTCTGAAGGACCCAGAGGAGCCATTTTGCAGCGGGATAAGGAAACGTACGCCATTGTTCCCAGAACCCCGGTAGGCATGCTGAATGCAGATGTTCTCGAAACCATGGCCAAGGTTATCCGCAAATATGATATTCCGGTAACAAAGATCACCTCCGGACAGCGCATTGCCCTGGTGGGGATCAAAGAAGCGGACATCGAATCGGTCTGGGAAGATCTGAAGCTGGATGTCGGCGAAGCCCTTGAGCTCTGCCTTCACTATGTGCAGGCCTGTCCCGGGACGGCCGTCTGCAAATTCGGCGTTCAGGATTCCCTGGGGATGGGCACCAGGCTTGAAGCGCTGTTTCAGGGTGTGGAGCTGCCTGCCAAGTTCAAGATGGGTATTTCCGGCTGCCATTTCTGCTGTGCCGAAAGCTACCTGCGCGACTTCGGAGCCTTCGGCACCAAAAAGGGATGGACCGTGATTGTGGGCGGCCATTCCGGCAGAAATCCTCGTATCGGCGACGTGATCGTCAAGGATGTTTCCGACGAGGAACTGGAAACCATCGCTGGGAAGCTCGTTGAGTTCTACAAGAAAAACGGGAAGAAGAAGGAGCGCGTGTCCAAATTTATCGACCGGATGGGTCTGGATGCCGTCAAGGAAGCGGTCCTGTAGTCTTTATTAGAGCAGAGCTTTTCGTACGCCCCGGGTTTCGGCTCAGGGCGTTTTTTGTTCGCAGTGCTGGGGTTATCCCGTGAAGGTGCAATCTCAGACCTGCAATCCCGAATAATTTCAATACTGCCGATCAACCCGCAAAGGAGGTCGCGAACTATGGAATTGACAGTCGTCTCTATTGAAAATCCGGAAAACCTGAACATGATTCTGGGGCATTCCCACTTTATCAAGACAGTGGAGGACATTCACGAAGTCATGGTCAATGCCGTGCCCGGAGCAAAATTCGGGCTCGCCTTTTGCGAGGCCTCGGACGTCTGTCTGGTGCGGACCTCCGGGACGGATCAGGACCTGATTGATCTGGCCGGAAAAAATGCCCTGAACCTTTCCGCCGGGCACACCTTTGTCCTTTTCATGCGGGACATGTTCCCCATCAATGTGCTGAACGGGATCAAGAACGTTCCGGAAGTGTGCCGGATTCACTGCGCCACGGCCAATCCGGTGCAGGTCGTTGTTGCGGAAACGGAGCAGGGGCGGGGCATTCTCGGCGTCATTGACGGATTTTCCTCCAAAGGGATGGAGACCGACGAGGACGTGGCCAGGCGCAAGGGGCTTTTGCGGACTATCGGCTACAAACAATGAATTTTTTCAAGAATCTGAAAATTGTGTTTGACAAGAAGAGGGTGATTTTATAGCTACTCATCTCCGTTGGGGCGGTTAGCTCAGCTGGGAGAGCACCTGCTTGACGTGCAGGGGGTCACAGGTTCAAGTCCTGTACCGCCCACCAACGAAATGAGCGCATGGATTGATTTTCAGGGTTTTCAAAGCCTGACCAAGGGGCGGTTAGCTCAGCTGGGAGAGCACCTGCTTGACGTGCAGGGGGTCACAGGTTCAAGTCCTGTACCGCCCACCAATTCAGGAATTGGGACCGGGAACCATTCATGCCGAGGCGAAGACGCCTGACCAAGGGGCGGTTAGCTCAGCTGGGAGAGCACCTGCTTGACGT
>JAWLGC010000030.1:0-25778 GCA_041685265.1 Desulfomicrobiaceae bacterium
AACCGGATTGATCATCGTCAACAGCGATCGGATGATCCACCGGGTGAACAGGCGGGGAACGGAAATTCTCAGGAGACGAGACCTGCAGGGAAAAAAAATCTCGGAGCTGATCGACTTCGCCCTGGACTTCGACGATATCCGGAACAACCCGGGCGACTGGATGAACCGGGAGTACACTACCAACGCCGGAAACATGGCGGTCCACTTCCTGTACACCATCCGCCTGGTGGTCTCGGTGACCGGCGAGGACCTTGGTGCCGTCATCACCCTTGAGGAAATGGAACAGATTCAGAAGCTGGCCAACAACATCGCCGGAACCAAGGCCCGGTTCACCTTCGACTCTCTCCTCGGGACATCCTCCGGATTCATGAACGCCCTGAAACTGGCCCGCAAGGCGGCATCCACAGACGCCACGGTCCTTTTGCAGGGAGAAACAGGAACCGGAAAGGAACTTTTCGCTCAGGCCATCCACAACCAGAGCAGGCGGAGCCGCCACTCCTTCGTACCCATCAACTGTGGGGCCATTCCATCGGAACTTCTTGAAAGCGAGTTGTTCGGGTATGTGGAGGGAACCTTCACCGGTGCGGCAAAGGGGGGACGGCCGGGAAAATTCGAGCTGGCCGGCGGGGGCACCATTCTCCTGGACGAGATCGGGGATATGCCTCTGCAAATGCAGGTCAAACTGCTCCGGGTTCTGCAGACCGGAGAGGTCTACCGAATCGGTGCGAGCCGGCCGGTCAGACTCGATACCCGAATCATAGCCTGCACTCATGTGGATCTGAGCAGCTCGGTCAAGGAGGGACGATTCCGGGAAGACCTGTTCTATCGCCTGAACGTAATCCCCATCACCATTCCCCCGTTACGCAATCGCGGCAGGGAAGACATTCTGAAACTTGCCGAATTTTTCATGAAGCGCAATGGCGGCCGGACGGCAGAGATGACCCCTGAGGTCCGTAACGGACTGGTGGCGTATCATTGGCCGGGCAATATCCGGGAACTGGAGAACGTCATTCAGCGGGCCATCCACCTCAACGACTGGGAAACCCTGAGCCGGGAAAACCTCGGGGGGGCCGTCCGGGAACGGAGGAAAAAACAAAATTACTCGGGCACACTGGCCGCAATCGAACGGGAGGTCATTCGGGAAACCCTGGAAAAATACGGGGGAAATATGGTCAGGACGGCCAGATCCCTAGGGATTTCCCGGGCCACCCTGTACCGAAAGGTGGGCAGGATATCAGAGAGCGGCAGAAAAAATCAGGGCTGATCGTCCTCCCTGGTCCTGATGACCAGCACCATCCCCGCCGCAACCTCGATAACGGCCTCGGTTCCCTGAAAGACATTACTGATGCCGGTGGTACTGCCCCGGATCAGCGAGGCGTTTTCCAGGGGATACTCCAGACCGCGCAGGGTGATTCCATGCACCTGAGCCGAGACCGGGACAATGGACAGCAGATCTTTAGGGGCTCCGCAAAGGGTCAGGGATCTGTTCACGAGATGGATTTCGTGCCGGTCGTCGACGATCCGGGCGGACAGACCACGGGCCAGGGTTTTGTGCAGCAGGCCGATGTTTCCCAGAGTGTGGTCCAGCCTGGAGCCGGTCACGGCCAGATAGGTGATGCGGGTCGCCCCAAGCTCAACCGCCAGATCCGTGGCCAGTTCCGTATCCGTGAAATCCTTGCGGGGTGGAAATTTCCTGAACGTGACCCCGGCATCCTGCAGGACGGTCATTCCCCGCTGCGAAATGGAATCAAGATCTCCGACAACATACGCCGGAACCACCCCCATCCGCAGGCAATGATCCGCTCCGCCATCCACGCCGATGACCATGTCTCCTGGTCCGATAACGGATGCGAGCCTGGTGCCATCTCCCATACTCCCACTGGCCACGATCACCCAGTGCATCATTTTCCCCCTGCCGTCAGATTCATGATCCCCGATCCGGACACGGCCAGACGGACCGGACTCCCCTCCCGGAGATCGGCCGGAACATCCGGCAGTCGAAAGCTGAAGCTGCTCCCATCGGCCATACGCACACGAAGCTGAAACCAGCCGCCCCGAAACAGACAGTCCACCACTTCCGCATCCCGGATCGTGTCCCCGGGCCGTCCGGGCTCGTTCCCTTCAAGCACTCTTCCGGCTTCGGGCCGGATCAGCAGTTCCACCTGTTCGCCCGGACCCGGACACTCCCCGGACACGGGAACAACCCCGAAAGAGGTCCGAACCATACCGCGATCCACGACCCGGCCGGAGAGAATATTTTCAAACCCCAGAAAGCGGGCCACCACCGCGCTGCCGGGCCGGGCATACAGGTCCCTGGGCGCACCAGTGCGCATGATCCGCCCTTCGTGCATGACCGACACCTCGTCAGCCACGGCAAAGGCCTCGCCCTGATCGTGGGTCACAAAAATGGACGTGGTCCGCAGCCGGCGCAGAATCCGCCTCAATTCCACCAGCAATCGATCCCGCAGCGTCCGGTCCAGGGAGCTGAACGGTTCGTCGAGCATGAGCAGCCGGGGCTCCGGAGCCAGACTGCGGGCCAGGGCGACCCGTTGCCGCTGCCCGCCCGAAAGTTGATCCACCGCCTTTCCGCCTGTGCCGGAAAGTCCCACCAGGTCGAGCATTTCCCGGACCCGCTCTCGGACGTCTGGTTCCCTGCGGCCCTGCATGCGCAGACCAAAAGCAATATTGTCGGACACACGTTTGTGCGGAAACAGAGCAAAATCCTGAAACATCATTCCAAACCGTCGTTTATGTACCGGAAGCCCGGTCATGTTGCGCCCGTCAAAAACCACCCGACCCCGGTCCGGCCGTTCCAGGCCGGCCACGGTCCGAAGCAGTGTTGTCTTGCCGCAACCGGACGGACCGAGCAGGCAGAGAATCCTGCCCTGATCCAGATCGAGGTCCACCCCGGCCAGAGTCGGGCCGGGCTCGTCCGGGTAGCTTTTCCATATATCGTGACAACGCAGGATGGGCATGGCTTACAACTCCTCGGGCCCGCCGGGACGAATTTTTTCCAGAAACAGAAATCCCCCGGCCGTAACCAGCATCAGCAGGCTGCTCATGGCCATGGCCTGACCATAATGCATGGCTCCTGGTTGTCCGAGCAGGCGATAGATGGCCAGCGGCATGGTCGGGGTCTGGGGGCGGGCCGTGAACACAGTGGCCCCGAATTCGCCCATGCTCACACTGAAGGCGAACACCGCCCCCACCACCAGGGCCCGCCCGACAATGGGCAGATCCACATGGAGCCAGACCTTCAGGGGCGGGGCTCCGAGCAGGGCCGCGGCCTCGCGCAGGGAGCCGGGAATGGAGCGCAGGGCGGGAAGCAGTGCCCGAACCACAAAGGGAAAAGCCACCAGGGTCTGTGCCAGGGGAACCAGGGCCGTGGAGCCGCGCAGGTTCAACGGAGGCGTATCAAAGGCGATGATGAATCCGAACCCAAGGGTCACGGCCGAGGTGGACAACGGGAGCATGAACAGGGGATCGAGAACCGAAGCCGAGCGGCGTCTTGGACCGGACAGAAACGTGGCCGCTCCAAGACCCAGGATCAGGGCCAGCCCCATGGCCGCGGCAGCAAAAAGAAAAGAATTGAACACGGCCTGACCCGGTGGAACAAAAAAAACCGAACCCGATACATTTTCAAAAAGGGCCCGATAAAAGACCAGGGTCACCCCGGATTCTCCCTGAACCGACCGCAGCAACAAGGCTATCAAGGGAGCAGCAAGCAAAAGGCCCATACCGATCAGATTTCCGCCAAGGAGTACCCGCGGGCCCAGCCCGCGCACCGGGTGCAGACCGGAGCTTCCCGGTCCGGACGCCGCAAACACGGGGCGGCGGCGCTGCAGTCCGGCATAGACCCGCATAAGCACGAAGGTGAACACGATCTGAACCAGGGAGAGCCCGGCGGCCATGGGCAGATTGAACAGGTGCACGGCCTGGCGGTAGATCTCCACTTCAATGGTAGAAAACCGTGGCCCCCCCAGGATAAGCACCACCCCGAAGCTTGAAAAGCAGAACACGAAAACGAGCAGGCAGGCAGCCTGCACGGCCGGAGCCAAAAGAGGCAGGGTCACGTGGCGGAAGGCCGTCCAGCGCGAGGCCCCAAGCATGCGTGCCGCCTCGGTCAGGCGCGGGTCCAGAGAACTCCAGAACCCGCCCACGATGCGCAGCACCACGCTGTAATTATAAAAAACATGGGCCAGAAGAATAAGGGACAGACTCTGGTCCAGGGCCAGGACCGGTCGTTTTGCACCGAACAGGGACATAAGTGCGGTATTGACTACCCCGCTTCCTCCCAGCAGGGCCTGGAACGCCGCAGCTACAACCACCGTGGGCAGTACAAAAGGAACCGAGCTCAGGGAGCGAAGCAATCCTTTGCCCCTGAACCGGAATCTGGCCATAAGCCAGGCCCCGGGCAGGGCCGCAGCCAGGGTCAGCAGGGTGGACAGGGCGGCCTGCCAGACAGTGAACCATAAAATCCCGGCATACACCCTGGAACCGACCAGCTTGTGCACCCAGGACCAGTCCCACTCGCCATGGGGACGAAATCCGAGAAGCAGGATATCTCCCAACGGGTAGAAAAAAAACAGGGCCAGAAACAGGACCGGAGGCAGGACCGGAACGATCCGGTAAAACCCCTTTTTCACGTTACGTCACGCATCAGCGCAGCACCGTATCGGTCCACGTCTCGATCCACGCCTCCCGATGTGCGGCAATCCGTTGTGGATCAAGGGTGACGGGCTCACGCACCACAGCGGCATGATCCACAAAGACCCGAGGCAGGACGGCTTCGGTACTGGCCGGAAAAACAAACATCTGCAGGGGAATGTCCTGCTGAAAGGAGTCGGACAGCAGAAAATCCACCAGCGCCCTGGCCAGAACGGGATGGTCCGTGCCCTTGAGCACACCGACAAATTCGACCTGCCTGAACGCGGTCCCCGGCGCGGTAAGCGCAATCGTAGGAGCCTGAACCGGAGGGGTCTCCGCAAAATAAACCTCGGCGGCCGGACTGGTGGCATAGGAAACCACAATGGGCCGGTTCCCTTTGGAGGCCGCGCTGAAGTGTCCCCAGTAGGCTTCCTGCCATCCGTTGACCACCATAAGATCGTTTTCATTCAGACGGGCCCAGTACTCCATGGCCTCCTGCTCGCCCATGGAACCGATGGTGGCCAGCAAAAAGGCCAGTCCGGGAGAAGATGTGGCCGGATTTTCCACCACGGTCAGACCCCGGTAGCGAGGGTCGGCCAGATCCCCGAGAGATGCCGGGGTCGGGAGGTTGTTTTCGGTAAACCACTCCCGGTCCAGGTTGAGGCAGACATCTCCGTAGCTCACAGGAAGCAACCGGTGGGTCGGATCGAGCTGCAGCGAGTCAGGAATATCCCGAAGCAGGGGCGAGGCGTACGGCTCAAAAATGTCATGGTCCAGGGCGCGGCTCATAAATGTGTTGTCCACCCCGAAAAAAACATCGGCCAGGGGCGCTCCCCTGGACAGGATGGCCTTATTCAGGGCCGCACCGGCATCCCCGGCCTTGAGAAACCGGAGCGTGACATTGTGCTTCTGCTCGAAGGCCTGCACCACTGACGCACGTACGCTGAAACTGTCGTGGGTCATGATCGTCAATTCCACGGGTTGCTTTTGGGCCGCAGAGAGCCCCGACGTGAAAGGAAAGAGCAGAAAAAAGACCAAGAGCGGAATCATACGGCACATGACAAACTCCTTTGAAAACGAAAAAAGCCACCCGGGAAGCGGATGGCGAAAGTTGTAGGCACAATTTCCTTCGCCGGCATTATCCGAACAGGTTCAACGGTCGATCCCGGTTCTGTCGCGGCAGATGAAGATCCTCTCAGCCCGGCCCCCCGAGCTCCCGTTTTTTAATGATGCGTTTGCGGTATGGTATGGGCATGAGCTTGTCAATACGACACCTCGTTCCGACGCAGCCCCCGGGGAGTCAGAACTTCCTGCGCATCAACAAAATTTTACCGGAAGAGTTACCCTGTACCATGCTTTCCAAAAAAATCCGGATTTAAACCAAACACATTTTGAAAGACGGAGTTTTCAGGAAAGGCACTTTACAGGAGGCAAGGAGAAAGAACGGGAGAAAGAGAATTTTTTCGCAACTATTCAGGTACCCTCTCCAGGATTAAGCGGATTATGCTCCTTCGTCCCAGGATTACAGGATTATCCTGCCCCTGACCGTAATCCCTTTATTCCTCTTATTCCGTATAATCCCATGCTTTTTTAGCCGAGATGAATAATCACGTTTTTTCTTCCCTCCTGCTTCTCCTTGTCTCCTGTTAAAATTCTTCTGTCCTGGGCTGAAATTGAAAACGCAATATTTCAAAGCGGGACTGGTTTAAAATAGGGTTGCTTTAAATGGCAAACAAAGCCCAGGGAGGGAGCGGCTACATGGTTCTCCCTCCATAAAAAATACTTGATTGGGTGACCAACCACGACATCAGACACCCATCACTGTTTCTCCGGTTCCGAGGTAACTATCTAAAATATTACATTTCCTATTCTATTTTATGTACTTTCAAAAACAGCACTTCCTCAAGTTTTGACACTAAAAGAAACAACAATACCGTCGTAAACATCTGAAATAATATCTATTTTTTCAAATAATTTTTCCCGTAACCAGAATGCTTTTTCCAACACCATTTACAGCACCACTCCACCGGTCCGCCCCCCTTATCTGTCCATACGGTCTTCCTGCCCTGCGACCTCCTCTTTCCCCTGATCCCATCTCCACATCCCTGCCCGCCTCCTTCAATCCAGTGCGAAACCCTGACCAATTACCCTTTTCTTGCGTCTCCCCTTTTCCGTGGTAGGACCACTTTACTCTTCGAAGGGCAACATACTGAATTCGCTATTTTTATATCAAAAAAAGCACAACTTGTGAATTTCCGCACTTCACGTTCCAGTTCACGTTCAACGTATCGGGAAGAGAATTATGAAAATCAAACGGAGAAGTTTTCTCCAGCTCGGAACCGTGGCCACCATGTCCATGGCGTTTTTCGGGTTGGGATGCGGCAAGGACGAGGTGGCCAAAGTCAGGGACAAAGCCTCATCCTTCAAGCTGGCCTGGACAAAACAGACCACGACCATCTGCCCATTCTGTGCCGTAGGGTGCGGACTGGTGGTCAACACCAATCAGGAGACCAAACGGGCCATCAACGTCGAAGGTGACCCGGACCACCCCATCAACAAGGGGTCCCTGTGCGCCAAGGGTGCCGCCTCCATCCAGCTGACCGAAAACCCCGACCGTCCCTCGGAGTGCCTATGGCGCGCCCCGTACAGCGACAAATTCGAAGTCAAGCCGTGGCAGTGGTGCAAAAAGCGTATCGCCCGTTTGATCAAGGACTCCCGCGATACATCCTTCGAGGAGAAGAACGCCAAAGGCCAGGTGGTCAACCGGACCGAAGGCATGGCCTCCATGGGTTCGGCCGCGCTGGACAACGAAGAGTGCTGGGCCATGCAGACCTTCATGCGCAGCCTCGGCCTGGTGTATATCGAGCACCAGGCGCGTATCTGACACAGCGCAACTGTTGCGGCTCTGGCAGAGTCGTTCGGACGCGGTGCAATGACCAATCACTGGAACGATATCCAGTTCAGTGACTGTATTCTGATCATGGGCAGCAACCCTGCCGAAAACCATCCCATCTCCTTCAAGTACGTGACCATGGCCCAGGAAAAAGGCGCCAAGGTCATCCATGCCGACCCCCGGTTCACCCGGACCTCGGCCAAGTCGGATATGTACGTTCCCCTTCGGTCCGGCTCGGATATCGCCATCCTCGGCGGCATGATCAAATACATCCTTGATAACAAGCTGTACTTCAAAGCGTACATGCTCAACTACACCAACGCCTCGTTCCTGGTCTCCAAAGATTTCGAGTTCAATGACGGACTGTTCTCGGGCTTCGATCCGGAAACATCCACCTACGACAAGTCCTCCTGGCAGTTCCAGACCGATGGAAACGGCATCCCCAAAAAGGACCCGACCCTGACAGACCCGCAGTGCGTATTCCAGATCATGAAGAACCATTTTGCCCGGTACACCCCGGACAAAATCTGCAGGATCGCGGGCATGGAAAAAAGCGATCTGCTTGATATGTACAAGCTGTACACGGCCACAGGCCGTCCGGAAAAATCCGGCACCATCATGTACGCCATGGGGTGGACCCAGCACTCGGTGGGCGTACAGAACATCCGGACCATGGCCATGATCCAGCTGCTGCTCGGTAACATCGGTGTGGCCGGGGGCGGAGTCAACGCCCTGCGCGGCGAGGCCAATGTTCAGGGCTCAACCGACCACTGCCTACTGTATCACATCCTGCCCGGCTACCTGAAGACCCCCAAGGCGGCCCAGCAGTCCCTGGCCGAATACAACAAAGCGTATACCCCGGTTTCCAATGATCCCGAGAGCGCCAACTGGTGGAGTAACTATCCCAAATACTCGGCATCCCTGCTCAAGGCCATGTGGATGAACGACGATCCCAAAGATTCCTACAACTGGCTGCCCAAGCTGGAAAACGGCAACGCAAGCCAGTACAGCTGGCTGCCCATGATCGATCGCATGTACCAGGGCAAGTTTTCCGGTGCCTTTACCTGGGGCATGAATCCGGCCTGTTCCGGGTCCGACTCCAAAAAGGTCCGCGAAGGCCTCGGTAAGCTGGACTGGATGGTCAACTGCAACCTGTTTCTGAACGAAACCGGCAACTTCTGGGAAGGTCCGGGCATGGACCCCAAAAAGGTCAAAACCGAGACATTTTTCCTGCCCTGTGCCTCTCCCATCGAAAAGGAAGGGTCCATCTCCAACTCCGGACGGTGGATGCAGTGGCGCTATGCCGGACCCGAGCCCCTGAACGGCGTGCTCTCCGACGGCCACTACTTCTCCGAGCTCATGGAAGAAGTGAAGCGGCTGTACAGGGAAGAAGGCGGCGCATTCCCCAAACCCATCGAGCGGGTCAGCTTTGATGCCATGTACGGCGACCACCATGAGTTCGACGCCAAACAAACCGCCAGACTGATCAACGGCTGGTTCACCCGGGACTGCGAGGTCAAAGGGAAAAAATTCAAGAAAGGGCAGCAGGTCCCGAGTTTTGCCTATCTCCAGGACGACGGCTCCACCTGTTCCGGCAACTGGCTGTACTGCAACTCGGTCACCGACGAGGGCAACAAGGCCATGCGCCGCGACGCCTCCATGACCCCGGAACAGGAAAAGGCCCAGCTCTATCCCAACTGGGCCTGGTGCTGGCCCGTCAACCGGCGGGTGCTCTACAACCGGGCTTCGGTGGACTTGAACGGCAAGCCCTGGGCACCGGAAAAACCGATCATCGCCTGGGATGCATCCTCCAAAAAATGGGTGGGCGATGTCCCCGACGGCGGCTGGGCTCCGGGTACCAGACATCCGTTCATCATGCGTAAACACGGTTTCGGACAACTCTTCGGTCCCGGACGCGCCGACGGGCCGCTTCCGGAATACTACGAACCTCTGGAGTGTCCCGTGGAAGGCCACCCGTTCTCAGGGCAGCTGCACAACCCCACGGCCATCCACTTCAAGAGCGAAAAGAAGTCGGTCTGCGATCCGCGCTACCCCTTTATCGCCTCCACCTACCGGCTGACCGAGCACTGGCAGACCGGGTCCATGACCAGATGGGAACCGTGGCTGGTGGAAACCGAGCCCCAGATGTTTGTGGAGATCAGCCATGAACTGGCCAAACTGCGCGGCTTTGAAAACGGGGAAAAGGTGTGCATCGAGAGCCCCCGGGGCAAGCTGTGGGGCATCGCCATGGTCACCGAACGGTTCAAGCCGTTCACGGTCCAGGGCCAGACCCTGCACCAGGTGGGCATGCCGTGGCACTACGGCTGGATCGCCCCCAAAAACGGCGGGGACTCGGCCAACCTGGTCACCCCCAACGTGGGCGATCCCAACACCGGCATTCCCGAATACAAGGCGTTCATGGTCAACGTGCGCAAGTGGACCAAGGAGGATGAAGCATAATGAGTGGAAAGGCATTCTTTATCGACCTGTCCAAGTGCACGGCCTGCCGCGGCTGCCAGGTGGCCTGCAAGCAGTGGAAAAACCTGCCTGCGGAGCAGACCCGTAACGTGGGAACCCATCAGAATCCCCAGGATCTGAGCGCCAAGACCCTGAAGCTGGTCCGGTTCGAGGAACGGACCATCGACGGGAAACTGAATTGGCTCTTCTTCCCGGATCAGTGCCGCCACTGCGTGGAGCCGTCCTGCATGTACATCGCCAACATGTACGCCCCGGGATCGGTTCGAAAGGACGAAAAGACCGGCGCCGTGGTCTTCACCGAGGCAAGCAAAGACATCAAAGGCGTGGACCCGCTGGATATGTGTCCCTACAACATCCCGAGACGTGATCCCGAGACCGGCATCTGGAACAAGTGCAACATGTGCGAGGACAGAGTGGCCGAAGGCATGCTCCCGTCCTGCGTGCTGACCTGCCCCACCGGGGCCATGAACTTCGGTGACCGGGACGACATGCTGGAGATGGCCGAGTCCCGACT
This sequence comes from Desulfomicrobiaceae bacterium, assembly GCA_041685265.1. Classification (GTDB taxonomy): domain Bacteria; phylum Desulfobacterota; class Desulfovibrionia; order Desulfovibrionales; family Desulfomicrobiaceae; genus JAWLGC01. The sequence continues at coordinate 10,533 of JAWLGC010000030.1, forward strand.
CAAGAAACTGAAGAAGACCAGGCCGGGCGCCAGACTGGCCGACCCCGACGACGTGCGGGTCATCTATCTCCTGGAATACGGACCGGAGACCTACTCCGAATTCACCGTGGCCAAGGCCCGACCCAAAGGCAGGACGACTTTTTCCAGACGGGAGATGTTCGCGGGCCTGGCTAAGCCGCTCAGGAACAAGGCGTAGGCCGAAGGCAACTCTTCAGGAACCGCTTCGGGATTACCAGGATAACGCTCCCTCGTTGCAGGGATACAGGATTTTCCGGCCTCTGACAGTACTCCCGGTGATCCTCCTGCTTCATGTAATCCCGAGCTTTCCTGCTCAAGGCGGATAGTTACGGCCGAAGCAAATCAACCCAAAGGAAAGAGAACATGAAAAAAATACTCGCACTCGGCCTGCTCGGCTTTGTTCTGTACGCGGCCCCGGTGTTGTCCGAAACCCCTGAACCCGAACCGCCCGAAGATGGTCTGATCATCAATTCCATCAAGGGAAGAAGTGAACGGGACCTGGGCGTGACCTTCAACCACTCCAGCCATGCAGACTATACCTGCATTGACTGCCATCACGCCACCAGGGAAGACGAGACCCCGCAAAGCTGCGGTGTCGGAAAGCGGTGCCACGACAAAACCGGCATCGACGAACTGCGCGGATTCAAATCCTACTTCAGGACCATGCATAAAAAGGACAGACGACACCCGACCTGCGTGGGGTGTCACACTGAACTCTTTGAAGGGGATAAATACATGACCAGCTGCACCAGATCGGCCTGCCATCCGGACGGGCTGTACTGATTCTACGGGCTCGGGAGGGGTTTCGAGCACGACAAAAGGGCGATCCGAAAATTCGGATCGCCCTTTCCTTTCTTGACACCGGGATCCAGGCGGGTACGTTCCGGCTCTTTCCCGGACCGGATCAAAAACAACGCCGTATGATGCTCGTACGTCCGTACCGGTCCCCTTCATGAACCCGAGCTCATCGATATGCACAAGAAAGACACCATGTATTCCCTGCCCCAGGACCGCATCCAGCCCTTTGAATTCAACGAGCAGGTAGCCGCGGTCTTCGACGACATGATCGGCCGTTCCGTTCCCATGTACCGGGAGACCGTGAAACGCCAGGCCCAGCTGGCGGCCCGGTTCTACCAGCCCGGCACCCGTATATACGACCTTGGCTGCTCCAACGGCAATCTCGGGCTCAGCCTGTGTTCACTCATGCCGGACGCCTCTCTGGAGATGGTCTGCGTGGACACCTCCAGGCCGATGCTGGACCGATTCGCCGAACGGCTCGCCACGCTTCCCGGCGCAACCAATATCCGGTTGGTGCACGACGACATCCGGACCGTTGAACTCACCAATGCCTCGGTGGTGGTGCTCAACCTGACCCTGCAGTTCGTTCCCACGGAGGAGCGTGACGCGCTGATCAAGCGCATCCACGACGGGCTGATTCCCGGCGGCGTGCTGCTGCTTACGGAAAAGGTGATCCATGACGATCCGGTACTGGAGGAGATGGAGGTGGGATTCTACTACCGGCTTAAGGAAGAAAACGGCTACTCGCGCATGGAGATCAGCGGAAAACGGGAGGCCCTGGAAAACGTGCTCGTCCCCGAACCTCTGGCCCGCCATCAGGAGCGGCTGCACAATGCCGGGTTCACGGCCCAAGATATCTGGTTGAAATGGTTCAACTTCGCCTCCTTCATCGCCTGCAGGGGAGAACAGAAATGAACCGTTTTCTGAGCAGACTCGCCGAATATGACCTGGCCCTGTGGGCCCCGGAGTTCCGTGAACTCCTCAGGTCCAAGGAGACATTCATCCGGGAGCGGGACACAAAGGGACGGGCCTATATTCGGGCCCTGGACTCCCTGCCGGACATGCCCCCTTCGAGCATCGATCTCTCGACGGACCAGATCCGGATCGGGACAGCCAAAGACGGCTCCCCCGTACAGCGGCAAAAACTGCACGACGTGCTGACCTCTCTGTATCCGTGGCGCAAGGGCCCCTTTTCCCTGTTCGGCATCGATATCGACACCGAGTGGGTCTCATCGTTGAAATGGAACCGTCTCGTCCCGCATATCGCCCGACTTACGGGACGACGGATCCTGGATATCGGATCAAGCAGCGGCTACTATATGTTCCGCATGGCCGATCATGATCCGGCCCTGGTGCTCGGCGTGGAGCCCTACCTGGCCTACGTGTTTCAGTTCGAGACCCTGAACCGGTATGCCCGGATCCGGGACCTGTACACCCTGCCCGTCACCTTCGAGGATCTCCCCGACCTGACCGGACAGTTCGACACCGTTTTCTCCATGGGCATTCTGTACCACCGCCGCTCCCCGGTTGACAGCCTGATCGACATCCGGCGCAAGCTGCGCAGGGGGGGAGAGCTGGTCCTGGAAACCTTGATCATCCGGGGCGAGGACCATCTCGCCCTGTGCCCCGAAGACCGGTATGCGAAAATGCGCAATGTCCACTTTATCCCCACCCTTCCGACCTTGAGATCCTGGATGCACAAAGCCGGGTTTACAAACGTGCGGTGCATCGACGTCTCCCCGACCACGCAGAATGAGCAGCGCAGCACAGAGTGGATGCGGTTCGAATCCTTGAAGGATTTTCTGGATCCGACAGATTCCGGTAAAACGGTCGAAGGCTACCCTGCCCCGATCAGAGCCGTGGTGCTGGGAGAGAGAAAGTAGGCGGTCGACTCCCTTCGGCCGTTCAAACCTGCCGGCTGCCCTGCGGCCATTGGAAAATCCGCGGGACAGCCGGCAGACGATCTACCGTTCCACTCGGAGCACTCCGTCCCCGGGCCGAATATGAAGATCCATCTGGGGAAAGGAGATCTCTATGGACTCTTCGCGGAACCTACGGTCGATCTCTTCGCGCAACTCGGACTGGGTGGAGATGGCGTAGTCGATGCTGTCGATCCAGACCCGGAGTACAAAATCCAGGGAGCTGGCTCCGAAATTCTGGAAGATGATCCGTGGTTCGGGGTATCGAAGCACATGCTGATCATTTTCGGCAATTTCCTCCAGGACCCGCTTCACCTTTTCCACATCCGACCCGTAGGCCACTCCGACCCCGATATCCCGGCGCATGCGTTTATCCCGTCGATGAGTCCAGTTGGTCAACTGGCCGGAGATAAGGTCCGAGTTAGGGATGAACATCATGGCGTTCTCAAAGGTCTGCACCTCGGTATTACGTATGTTCACCTTGCGCACCGTCCCCCAGATGGAGTTCAATTCGATAATATCGCCTGGCTGAATGGTCCTGGCAAAGAGCAGAATGATTCCACTGATAAAGTTGTTGATCAGATTCTGCAGACCGAACCCGATCCCCACGGACAGACCACCGGCAATCACCGCCAGACTGGTCAGGCTGATGCCAAGGACGTTCATGGAGACCAACGCGAAAGCGATCCAAATCACGTACCCGCCCATAGTCTGCAGGGAGGAGGCGGCACCGGGGTCGACGTTCCGCCATTTGAACTCCTTGGCCTCCATGACTGAATTCCAGATGACCACCATGGACTTGGTCAGATAGAAAATGACCACAAGCCCTGCAATCCGCAAAAAATTCAGAGAAAAAGCGCCCCAACTCAAATTCAGCGTGGAGACCTTCTGGTACACGAAATCCGATCCCAGATACACGGTCAGCCAGGCAAACACCGAGATGACCACCGCCAGCCAGATAAGAGGCGTACCCAGACCGACCACAGCGCCCTGCAGCACGGGATAAAACCCGGCTTTTGGCAACCGGTCCATGGCCAACCGCAGAGAATTGGACACCCCGATAGCGGCCTGGATCCCGATCACCATCAGGGCGAACAACTGGCCGCCCAGAACAGCGAGTTGGCCCCACCCGAATACGGTGGCCAACAGCAACAGCCCCGTCACTACAGGCGTCAAAATGCAGACGGCTCGCTCCAGACGCAGCTCGGTTTTGCGAAAGGCCATGGTCAGCCCGACCAGAACCAGCATGGAAGTCCAGGCCAGGCCGAGAATCAGCCCGGGCAGATTCAGAAACTGCAGCAGGACCGAGGCCGAAAAAAGCCAGAACAACGGCCGCAGGGAGTAGGAAACCTGACCAGTAACGGACAGGCTGCGCAGAATCCAGGAAATTTTCATGACTCCGTAAAACAGCAGTACATGCACCACGCTCAGTTGCAGCTGGGTCTGAGGATACTCCCCGGAAAGAAATGATCCGAGCATGGCCAGGGCTATGGAGGTACACAACCAGCCAAGAAAGATGGCCCTTTTTTGGCGCGAGGAGAGTACATCCCTGACCGCGGTCAGTTTCCTGACCAGGAAAAAAGGCAGGCCGAAAATGAGCACCCAGAAAATGAACAGCCGTCCCCCCCAGTCGAGACGCTCCTGGAAGGTGACCGGAAGCTGGGAGGAAAAATAGATGGGAAAATTCTCGCCCCACGCTTGAAACCGCTCGGCGGACCTGGTCCAGGTGTCAAGATCGAGCATGTGAGCAGAAGGAATCAGAAAAAACTTTTTCCAGAATTCCGGCAATACCCCCTCCAGAAGAACAATCTCTTCCTTGATGGCTGAATGCACCTCCTCCGTTGACCGGACCAGTTCCGACAATCCGGCCTGGGTCTCCTTGAGCTTGGAACGAACTGTATTCATGAGCTTTTGAAAATCTCGTACCTCTGCTCGAAGCTCCTTACCCAGAGAGTCCGCCCACCGCTTATCCATCTCTTCGGCCAGAATATTCAGAGTATCCAGGCGAAGCTGAACCTCCTCCAGCATGACTTTTACGGGCTGGACCGCCGCCTCGATCTCTTTGGCCAGCTGATTGAACCCGTTCAGACTGGTCCGGGTCTCGTAAGGACTCCCTTTGGCCATTTTGGCCATAACCACGGTTCGCTGAAAACGCTCTGCCGCCGAGTCAAGCACGGTTTTCAAGGTAGAGGACAATTCGTTGATCCGCTCCCTGGCCTTATCGGTATCTTCCTGTATTTTTATAATTTCCTTGGTCTTACCGGCAACCATGGATTTAAACAGGAGTTCTTCGCTCTTTTGCTCCTTTTCGACTTCTGCGGCCGCAGAAGGTGAAGTGCTTTCCTTGGCAAAAACGCAGGGAGAAGCGACAAAAAGGATAAAAAACATGAGCCCGGCTATAAAACAGGAACAACGTTTCTTGTTCATTGAAACTCCAAAAATTTTGGGTATAAATCTTCTTCAACGCATCGCAGAGCAAATAGGAAAATAGCAGCTACCGCCATCCCCTTCAAGATGAAAAGTCATGTCCCCTCCTGCCGTCCGGGATGAATGTACTGGAATTTTTTATAATTCTCAGCTAGTGTTGCTCAGTATGTTTTTTCCACATCTCCAACCCTGCTCACGGCCATGCACCATACCCTGCTTCTGTTTTTCCTGCTGCTTTCCTGCCTGGGAACCCCCTCTTCGCTTGGAGCGAAAACCGATTCTTTCCGGGCCGTACCGGTTCTGTCCGCCTACCGCAGCGTAACCCTGACCGGATTCACCCGGGCCAGGAGGACCATGACCGTGACATCCGAAGTCTCGGCAGCGTGCGTCTCCATTACTCCTGATATCGGAGACCGGATTTTGACAACCACTGTCCTGGCCGACCTGGATACCACCTTCACGGATCTCGACCTGCGCCGTACGAACGTGGGAATAGACCAGGCCGCAAGCCGCATCGCCTATCTGCAAAAAGAAACAAACCGCTCCCGGGAACTGGTCCGCCGGGATACGCAGGCCAGGGCCGATCTGGACCGTTTGGAGCAGGAACTGGATCAGGCCCGCCTCGCCCTGGCAGAATTGCAGGTCATCCGGGCCGAACTGACGGAACGGAAATCCCGCCACACCCTGCACGCCCCCGCCGGATGGACCGTGATAGACCGCATGATCGAGCCGGGAGAATGGGTCGCCGCCGGGACACCGGTGGCCGAACTGGGGGATTTCAGGACTCTGCGCATCCCCCTGTCCTTAAACACCGACGAATTGACCGCCCTGGATGCTGTTGCCCGTCTGCAGGTGCTCCTTCCCGATTGCGGACTCACCCTGGGCGCATCCGTATTCAGGACAACGCCCGACTTCAACCCCCGGACCAGAAAGACCAGCCTCGAACTGCTGATCACCCCGCCCGCGACGCTGAACCGGGGCGGGGTGCGTTGCGAGATATCGCTGAACATCCCGGAGGGGGAGCACACCTGGCTGGTCCCTGAAACAGCGGTCTACGAACGATACGAAACCCACTGGGTGACCAGAGGGGAGGGGAGCGAAGTCCGGGTCATCCCCCTGGGGACGGAGGACAACGGACTGGTCCGGATCAGTTCCACGGAGCTGTCCCGGAAGGACTCGGTTCGGGTGCAGCCATGAAAAGACTGATCAGTTTCGCCATTACAAACCCGGTCCTGGTTAACCTGACATTCATCATGCTCATTGTCTGGGGAGTGGTTTCGATTCTGGTCATGCCCGTGGAACGGTACCCCAACGTCCAGTTCGGCAAGGTCATCGTCTCCACATTTTATCCCGGGGCGACTCCCTCAGAGGTAGAGACCCTGATCACCCAGAAAATCGAGGATGCCCTTCAGGACCTGGCCGATGTGGAATACATCCGGTCAACCTCATTCCGTGAACGGTCCTCGGTCATGGTCAAATTTCTGGACGACACCGACTACGAACGGGGATATGACGACCTGCGCTTCAAGGTCCTGTCCATTCTGGGCGAGTTCCCCCAGGGCACGGACCCGCCCACCTTTGATCTTATCGATGTCAATGACTGGCTGCCCGTGGTATCCATCAACCTGACCGGCAGCCGGGAAAACCGGGCCCTGACCCTCATGGCCGAAGAGATGCGTGTCCCCCTGCGCCGCATCCCGGATGTGGATGAGGTCAAGCTCCGGGGGGAGTACACCCGGGAATTCCACGTCCTGCTGAACCCCGACCGAATGGCTTCCCTCGGAATTACATTCCTGGAGGTCACCCGGGCCCTGAGCACCGCCAATGTCTCCATTCCGGCCGGAGACATCTCCACGCCCGCCGGAGAATTCGCCATCGAGGTTGATCGAAAATTTCGGACCCGGGATGATGTCATGAACACCGTGGTTCGCCGCGACGGCGACGGCTCTTTTGTCCGGGTGGCCGACGTGGCCTCGGATGCAAAACTGACCTACCGGGACCCTTTTGTGATCTCCTCGGTCAACGGAGAGGACTGCGTCACCCTGCAGGTTCTCAAGACCGCAGAGGGCAGCGCTCTGGACATCATCAAAGAGGTCCACACGGTTCTGGATAATTTTTCCGACCGCCTTGACGCGGAAGGAGTGCAGACGGTTCTGACCCAGAACTCCACTATCAATGTCCGGGACTCCATACGTACCCTGGGGGCCAACCTGCTGCTTGGAATCTGCCTGGTGTTCGTGCTCATCTGGCTGTTCATGGGGTTTCGCAACTCCTGCCTGACCACTGTGGGCGTTCCTTTCGCCTTTCTGCTGACCATGGTCATCATGCGGGCCACGGGAAACTCCCTGAACGAAGTCTCCCTGTTCGCCTTCGTGCTGGTCTCCGGAATCATCGTGGACGACGCTATCATGGTCGTGGAGAACATATTCCGCCACCTGCAGGAGGACAAGCCGCTCCTGGAGGCGGTGGTGGACGGCACGGCCGAGGTGTTTCTGCCCATCGTGGCCGCCACCCTGACCACGGTCTCGGCCTTCATGCCCATGCTGATCATGACCGGTTCCACGGGTGAATTCTTCGCCATCATTCCCAAGGCGGTCTCCTTTGCCCTGCTGGCTTCTCTCATCGAGTGCCTGTTGATCCTGCCCACCCATTATCTGGACTGGGGGCCTCGCCCCGGAACAGGGCAGGTCGTCAAGCGGGAGATTCCGGTTATGCGTCTAATCCGGACCGTGACCGGCTTCCTTCTCGGCCGGGCGCTACAATTCAGATTTCTAAGCATCCTGCTGGTCACCCTGTTCTTCGCCGGGGCTGTGGCCATCGCCGGACTGTCCTTTTCCGGCAAGGTGCCTCTGATCCGGGTCAAATTCTTTCCTGATGATTACTCTTTGTACTATGTGGAACTGGAGGCTCCATCCGGAACATCCATCGATACCGTGACCGGCAAACTGAAGAGCATCTCTGAAATGGTAATGGGCGACGGGCCGGGAATGGCCAAATCCGCTGCCGGATTTGCCGGGTTCTACATCAGTGAGGATTACGAGCCGATCTTTGGAAGCAACCTGGGACACGTGGCCGTAACCCTGCCTTCCACCCGGGATCGCGGATTTACCGACGCACCGGAAAACGACCCTGTCCTCCATCTGGCCAGAATTCGAGAACGCCTGCAGCCATTCACCCTGGACGGCTCTGTGGTCCGGGTCCGACCTGAAAAGGATGGTCCGCCGGCAGGTAAGGACATCAACGTCAGGGTCATTGGATATAACGATGCATCGGTTTCGGCTTTGGCCGGCCAGCTGCTCGATTTCCTGCGCACTGCTCCCGCCACAGAGGGACAGCTTCTGGACCTGTCTACCAACGAGGCCAGACCGCACCGGGTGGTCCGATTCCTCATCGACCGGGACCGAGCAGCCGAATATGACCTGACCGAGACCGACACGGCACGTCTGGCCGCCTCGGTACTGGACGGAGGGTTTTTCGGAACGTTCAGGACCTCCGATGAAGACGTGGACATCAGGGTCAGGATCGACCCGAGTGCAGTGGATTCTCCCATGGACGGCCTGGACATCCCCCTGCTCGAACATCCCTCAGGACCGATCCGGCTCCGCGATGTGGCCCCCGCCGAAGCGATCATGGAAAAAGGATCCCTGGAACGATTCCGCACCGAACGGGCCGTAACCATCACTGCCAACCTCAAACCCGGCACCACCCTTTCCACTCCCATGGTGGTACGCATGACCAGGGAGTTTTTTGATACGGTTCATGCACAATACCCCGGGGCCACCCTGGACTTTGCCGGAGAATTCGAAAACACCCGGCGCTCCTACACCTCCCTGACCTGGGCCTTCGGCATTGCCCTGCTGCTCATCTATACCATCCTGGCCACCCAGTTCCGATCCTATGCCCAACCCCTGATCATCATGTCCGCAGTGTTTTTCGCCCTGATCGGCATTGTGTACGGCATATTTTTATCCAGGTCCCTGTTCACGGTGAACAGCTTCATCGCCATCGTGGGGGTGACCGGGGTGGTGGTCAATGACTCCCTGGTACTCATCGAATTCATTAACAAGCGATACCAGAGCGGCATGTCCCGCCGAGAGGCGATTTTCGAAGGAGTCAGGGTCAGGCTGCGCCCCATCCTCCTGACCACCCTGACCACCACCCTGGGACTTTTGCCCATGGCCCTGGGTATTCCAGAATACTCGCTCGTATGGGGGGCCATGGCCTCGACCTTTGTGACGGGACTCTGCACGTCGACCTTTCTGACCATTCTCATGGTCCCGGTACAGTGGGATCTGCTGATGCAGTTTTCGGAACGGCGGGCAAAGGCGTCGGACGCAGCCCAAAGGGCATGACCGAACGAAAATACCATTTTTTCGCCATCGAACAGCGTTTTCCGCAATATCGACTGAATCCATTGCTCTTTTCATCATTTCAAGCTATGCGAATTCCGTGTAGACAACGTGTTCCGATGCCAAGGATCACCGAGGAATATTGTCATCAGGCCCCATACCTTATCAGTCGTAATTATTCAGCTCGGGTAAGAAAGTCCGGGAGTAGAGATCGTAAGAGGATTAACGAAACTACGGACAGAGGCCGGATAATCCTGTATCCCCGCGACGAAGGAGCATAATCCACCCAAGCCCGAATCGGGCACCTGAATAGTTACCATCATTCATCCTTTTTCGACAGGAGGACACTATGATCCCTGAAGAACTGCTTTATGCGCCGTCCCATGAATGGACCAAGGTCGAAGGCGAGGAAGCCGTTGTCGGAATTTCCGCTTTTGCCCAGGAGCAGCTCGGCGACCTGACCTTTGTGGAAATGCCCGAAGTGGGCGACGACGTCACCGCCGGCAGCGAGTGCGGCAGCGTGGAGTCCGTCAAGGCCGCCAGTGACCTGTACTCTCCGGTTTCCGGTGAAGTCATTGCCGTAAACGAAGAACTGGAAGACGCTCCGGAGAAGATCAACGAAGACGCCTTCGGCGCCGGGTGGATCTTCAAGGTCAAGCTTTCCGGTCAGCCCGAAGGACTCATGGACGCGACCGCCTACGCAAAACACTGCGAATCCGAAGCCCACTAGGAACGTTTATGATCGATATCAGCGTGCAGGGGCCCTTTCGGGCTTCCCTGCCTCTTGTCCTGGCCTCGGGGTCTCCCCGGCGCCAGGCTCTTTTATGTACCATGGGACTACATTTCGAGGTCATCCCGAGCACAGTGGCTGAACCCGGGCCGGAGCCGGACGAGGATCCGTCCCGCTATGCCTGCCGCATGGCCTGCCTCAAGGGCCAGGAGATTGCGGACAGGCACCCGGACAGCGTCATTCTGGCCGCGGACACAATCGTGGTCCGGGATCGGGCCGTGCTCGGGAAACCGCGGGATGCCCGGGATGCATTGGACACCCTGCTCTCCCTGACCGGAAGGGAGCATCGGGTCATCACCGGCATCTGCCTGCTGCACAAGCGACGTAAAACGACCCTGTCCCAAGCGGTCTCCACCACCGTAACCATGCCCGAGCAGGACCGGGAGACCCTCAAGGCCTATGTGGCTACGGGTGAACCCATGGACAAGGCCGGCAGCTACGGCATCCAGGGCGTGGGTGGATTTCTGGTCTCGACCATCACCGGATCCTATTCCAACGTTGTGGGGTTACCGGTCCACGAAACCCTTGGAATGCTCCGAGAATTGGGAGCGATCAGCTGTACCGACCAAAGAACATGACCACTCCGCCCGGGCCTGTCCCTACCGGGTGAGGCCTGGGCATGAATACGTCCTATTGAGCCGGCCGCCGGCATGGTACAAAAGTTATTATCTGAAATTACGCACGGCTCACTCTTCCCAAAAACAATGGGACCCATACTATCTAGACGACCTATCTCCCTCTTCCTTCGCGCTCTTCGCGTCCTTCGCGGTAAGACTCTTTTACCGCGAAGAAACGCAAAGGGGATTTTGGGTAACGATGTGTAACTTCAGTTACTACCCTGTCTTCCCCAGAACGTCTTCAATCCTCCCTCAAAAAGCTCATATAAGTAAGTGACTGTGAAAATTATTATCTGAAGTTACGCAGCCCACCTTGACTGGTGTTCTTTAGCGCAACGCCTGTATTCTCCAGCAGTCATTCCCGTGAAAACGGGAATCTTAGATTTGTGGGCATTGTCGGGCGTTGCCATCGGCGCGGAGATTCCCGCGTTCGCGGGAATGACTGCCTCTTATAAGGCCGATACCTGTGGATTGCATAACTTCAGTTATTATGTATTAGCCATTTTTACTGATAAAAAGAAATCTTGCAGATATTTATTGGCTTAAAAACAGCATATATTATATACATTTTTCTTGAAAATTCTTTATTTCACAAAAAAATATGGTTTAATTCACAAGATAGACTTTCCACGTCTGGCACATTATTTATTTCATAATTCCCTCTACAACACCGCAACGGAGGATTTATGAAACTCACAATTCGTGCCAAATTGCTTGTTCCGATCCTGACCGTGCTGATTGCAGGGCTTGGAATCATTATCTTTCTGACAACACTCAAAAGTCGAGCGATTCTTGAACAGGAGATCTTCCAGGGGGTCGGGAGGACTACAGCCACGTATGGAAAATCCCTCGACATGTGGATCGAAAGCCGGATGACGGACCTCCGCAATCGCCAGCGTGACCCGCTCATGGCCGAGGCTCTGCTTGGGGAGCCGTCAGCCATTAAGAAAATTTCAGCCCGTCTTGCCTCCCTCCCCAAGGACTACCCCTATTATTCCGGTGTCAACCTGATCAACTCCAAAGGAATTGTTGTCGCCAGTTCGCATGACTTTCGAATCGGACTGGACCTCTCCACCCGGGGCTATGTCCAAAAGGCCCTTAAAGGGGAGGAAAATATCAGCAAGGTCGTGGTCAGCAAGGCCACCCAGGAGCAGGTGTTTCCGGCTGCGGTACCGGTCATGGGAGAAGCCGAAAACATTGTAGGCGTGTTGTCGGGAGTGATCAAAACCGACTTTCTGGATAGTGATATCATCGACCAGGTCAGGATAGGTGAGAACGGCTACGCCTTTGTCATCAACTCGAAAGGCATGATCATCGCCCATCCCGACAAAACCCTGGTCATGAAAAGCGACATCTCGTCCACGGATTTCGGACAGGCTATGCTCAAAAAAGGTTCCGGCACGTACAAATACTTTTACGCCCCCCAGGACCAATGGAAAGGCATGGCCTTTCACGAAGTCGAACGTAACGGCTGGATCATAGCCCTCACCGCCCCTCTCGGGGAACTCATGGCCGGAATTGATCAAACACGCAATTATGCCGTCGGTCTGGCCGTGGCGGCAGTCCTGCTCATGACGTTGGTCACGGTTTTGAGCGTCAACGCCATCACGAAAATGCTGCAGCACATCAAAGGCCGCGCCCTGGATATGAGCGCGGGTATTCTCACGCCTATTCCCAAAGCCTTCCTGCAGCGCAGCGACGAGTTCGGAGAAATCGCATCAGCGTTCAAGGTGCTCGTCGAATCGCAACAGTCCAAGGTTGAACTTGCCCAGGCCGTGGCATCCGGAAATCTCAAAGTAGATATCCAGCCGGCCTCGAACAAGGATGAGCTCGGCCTCGCCCTGCTGGAGATGAAAAACAGCCTGGCCACCCTGGTCACCCAATCAATGGAAAACTCCGCCCAGGTGGACAGCGGGGCCAGGGAAGTATCGGAATCGAGTCAGTCCCTTTCCCAGGGGGCCACCGAACAGGCGGCCTCACTTGAAGAAATCTCGAGTTCAGTCAACCAGTTGGTAGCCCAGGTCCAAAAAAATGCTGAAAACGCAGACCAGGCAAATACCATCGCCAAGTCCACTCAACAATCAGCCGCCACCGGAACCGAGGCAATGAGCCAGATGGTCTCGGCCATGGGGGACATAAAAGACTCCAGCCAGTCCATATCCAAAATCATCAAAGTCATTGATGAGATCGCCTTTCAAACCAACCTGCTGGCATTGAATGCGGCGGTTGAAGCGGCCAGAGCGGGCCAGCAGGGCAAAGGATTTGCCGTTGTTGCCGAAGAAGTTCGCAATCTTGCGGGGCGGAGCGCCAAGGCGGCCAGCGAAACTTCAGAGCTCATCGAAAACTCGGTCCAGAAAGTCGAATGGGGTGCCGAGATCGCTGAACGGACCGAATCCGCCCTGCAGGACCTGGTCGACAATGCCGGTAAGACCGGGGTACTTGTCGATGAAATCAGTCGCTTCACATCAGAACAAAGCACCGGCCTCACGCAGATCGGTTTAGCCCTGGGTCAAATCGACTCCGTGACACAACAGAACACGGCCAATGCCGAGGAAACCGCTGCTGCTTCAGAGGAACTCTCCTCCCAGGCTCGACTGCTTCGAAACTCCTTGTCCCGGTTCGAGCTCGCTTCAAACGATACCGACTCCCAGGGCGACACCTCTTCCATCGCGGAATATTCCCTTTACGACCAGTCAGTCACGAACATAAAGAAAAAGGCGATTTCATAATCACCCTCCTGGGAGGGCCTCCGGCATGAGGTTGTATATAATTCTCGATGTCGAAGCGTCCTCCCGTTCTGCAAGTACTTGATCAAAATCGTCCGGTTTTTCTTGCGCCCCGCCCTTGTCTTCGGTACATGCAGATCTCTCTTGTGTTGGCCCGGAGGCCCTGCCTCTTCTCCGTTTTTTTTGAAGCACAGCAATGGTGACCATATGCAGCATTCCGAAATAGAAAGCATTTTCACGGAACAGGCTTTGGCCGAACTGTTTCCCGAAAGCCGAACCAACGAATTCTTCGAAGCCCTTTTCGGCGACGCCGAAGAGGGATCCTACACCATCACCCTCCGGTTTGAAAAAGCCGGTAAGAACACCCTTCGTTTCCTGTATGAACTGCACCAGCGGCCGGGAAAATGCCTGGCCTGCAACCTGACCACCGGCCTGCCTCATGTCTTCACCAGGCACCCGATCATCAACGCAAAAGGCACGGCCCAGGCGCTGTGCGACATGCTCCCGACACCGGCCGCATGCGAGACATGGGAAGTTGGCCCCACCCGCCAGTATTCCTCCAGTCTGCACGCCATTCCTCTGACCATCACCCTGTCCGAAAACCACGGCAACTAAACATGAAACCCTCCGTCACCCTTCGGGATCAGGCCGTAATGAATCTGGCCACCCTGTGGATCGCAGGCCGGGCTTCCCGGGCTCCCGGGACCTGGGGTTCCCTGGCATCGGTCTTCCTGGCCCTGCCTCTGTTCCTTCCCCTTGACACCGGGGGGAGAGTCCTGGCGCTTGTCGTGATCTTTTTCGCGGGGGCATGGGCAGCCACGCGGGCCGAAATCGTACTTGGCCGCAAGGATCCCGGGGCCGTGGTCATCGACGAACTACTCGGCCAATGGGTGACCTTTTTACCTTTTGCTGTTTTATCTCCCCTGGAACTGGCTGCCGGATTCGCCCTGTTTCGGCTGTTCGACATCACCAAGCCGTGGCCGGTGAAGGCCTCGGAAAAATGGCTTCCTGCGGGCTACGGAATAATGGTCGACGACGTCTTGGCCGGATGTTATGCAGGTGTCGCCCTGTATGGGATACGATTTGTAATGTCCTGATCCGAGCCCGGCTCGGATCGATCCGCCACCCCGGCGGCTGTTGCGAATGCGAAAAGGAGGTAGGCATGGTCGATGTCAAGGAACTGGAAGCCAAATTGCGCCGGATTCATCCGGAAATCGAGAAATACGGAATGGATCTGGTGTTAGATTATGATCAGTCCAAAAATGCCTGGATCGTGAAGATGACCAAAGGAGAACACACTCTGGAAACCCACCTTGAGGCAGAGGATGCCGAAAAATGTCTCGGCGGGGTGGAGTGCGTGCACCTGGGCGTACAGGTGGGGCAGTTCGTGAAGAACTACTGTGAGGCTGGTAAGGAGTGCTCCATCTAAAAGCGTCGGGTGGATACAGGGAAACAGCACGAAAGTAATAAAGCCGTGGGAGCATCGACTCCCACGGCTTTATTGCTTGCGTTTTTGTAACTATTCAGGTCCTTTTTACAAAATTAGAAATTTCAAATTTAAGAAATTTTAGAAATTTGAGAAATTATAAGACGTTAGCGCCT
>JAWLGC010000126.1:0-6317 GCA_041685265.1 Desulfomicrobiaceae bacterium
CCCTAAAAGCACTCCTCACGACGCGCCCGTAGCTCAGCTGGATAGAGTACCTGACTACGAATCAGTAGGTCGCACGTTCGAATCGTGCCGGGCGCACCACGCATGCAAAGCCTCCGAGAAATCGGAGGCTTTTTTGCGTTTTTCGAAAGACCGTTCCCGGATTTTGTGCCGGGACGATCCTGTCTTGCCTTGAAATCCGTTCCACTTTATTGATTGCAGTTCCGGACAGCTCCTCAAAAAAATGCGCGCCTTCTCGTCCTTTGGGCGGGATGGTTGTACGTGAAGAGTTTCGGGATCATACGGAGTATAGGGATTTACAGGATTACGGATAGAGGCCGGGTAATCCTCACACCCTGTAACGAGGAAGCATGCTCCCCATAATCCAGTGGCAGGTACGAGGCCTGAATGGGTACACGTTCGTAATGTCAGTTGATTACACTGTTTCACTTTTAATCACCTCCCGACCAATAGAGGATATTCTCATGACCCACTCCTTTTCATCGGAAAACGCCGGCATTCTGCTCGAGGCCCTGCCGTACATCCGCGAGTTCTACGGCCAGACCGTGGTCATCAAATACGGCGGCAACGCCATGATCGACGAGACCCTCAAGAAGAGTTTCGCCCTGAACATCATCCTGCTCAAATATATCGGCATCAACCCGGTCATCATTCATGGTGGCGGGCCGCAGATCGGCAGGATGCTCACCCAGCTCGGTATTGCCTCCCACTTCAGGGAGGGGCTCCGGGTCACGGATCAGGCCACCATGGACGTGGTGGAGATGGTTCTGGTGGGCAAGGTGAACAAGGAGATCGTCAACCTGGTCAACCTGAACGGGGGCAAGGCCGTGGGGTTGTCCGGTAAGGATGGTCAGATCATCAGGGCCCGCAAGCTGGAGATGACCATTGCCAGGGCCGATGCCCCCCCGGAGATCATCGATCTGGGCAAGGTCGGCGAGGTGGTCTCCATCCAGACCGGACTGCTCGATTCCCTGCAAAAGGAAGGGTTTATTCCCATCATTGCTCCTGTGGGCGTTGATGAAGACGGAGAAACCTACAACATCAATGCCGACTCCGTGGCCGGGGCCGTGGCCGAGGCCCTGGGTGCCAAGAAACTGGTGCTGCTTACGGACGTGACCGGAGTTCTGGATGACAATAAAGAGCTCATCTCCTCCCTGACCATGCGTGAAGTGGCCGAGGCCATGGAATCGGGCATCATCACCGGCGGCATGATCCCCAAACTGAAATGCTGCATGGAAGCCGTCGAGGGCGGCGTGGAAAAGGCCCACATCCTGGACGGAAGGTTGGAGAACTCCATCATCCTGGAAATGTTCACCAAGGGGGGCATCGGGACCCAGGTCAAGAAGGGGTAGGCGCTCGAACAGCCGGTATTTCGGTTGTCCGACCCGGTACTTCTCGGCTGAAAACAAAAAAAGGCTCCGCACACAACGTGTGCGGAGCCTTTTTGATTTCTGGTGCCCCCAAGAGGATTCGAACCTCTGCAAACCAGGATTAGGAATCCTGTGCTCTATCCTACTGAGCTATGGGGGCCCGGGGTTGTTACCCCTGAAGGCGAAACTCATTATCGGTTCATGAGGAGAAAGGCAAGGAAAAAATGATGCTCACGCGTCAGGGGGACCGGATTGCTGCCGCGGATGTCGTGCAATCGATCGGTTATCCCCGGATGGGTAGATGGGGGAGGGAAGTGTTCGCAGGCAGGGACGGCGTGCCCTCTGTATGCCATTCGTAAATACGGATATGAGATTCAGAGAAAAACACGGTAATGCCTGTGGGGGGGATATATGAAGGTCTGTATGGTGGCATTTTCGGTCTATGCCCTGGATAATCGTATAAAACGGTATGTCGCTGCTCTTTCCGAGGACAGCCTGGTGGATATCTATTGTATCGGGTCTGATCTGCCCGCAGAAAATCGGATCCGAGAGCGGAAAAATGTCCGGGTCTTTAATATGGCGGCCGGGAAGCTGAAATCCGACAGCCTGGTGGTCTACCTCACGCACTTCATGCTGTTTTTTTTCAGGACGTTTTTCGCACTGACCCGCAGGTCGTTAACGGAAGGGCGTTATGACCTGGTTCATGTGCATAATCTACCCGATCCTCTGGTTTTTGTGGCCCTGGTTCCGAAACTGCAGGGGGCCAGAATCATACTCGATATCCACGATATCCTTCCGGAGTTCTATATTCAGAAATTCGGGACGCGAAGCGGCTGGCGGTATACTGTTCTGCGGCTGATCGAAAAAATTTCGGTCCGATTTGCCGACCATGTCATTGTGGCCAACCACCTGTGGTGTGAAAAGATCATGGCCAGGAACGGCCTTGATGAGCGCAAGTGCACCACGATTATGAACTATCCCAATCTGGAAATATTTCGCTACCGGCACCGCCCAAAGAAAAAACAACTGACCATAGTCTATCATGGGACCCTGTCCCGTATTCATGGGACCGATATACTGGTAGAGGCCATTAATCTGTTGCGGCAGCGTTTTCCACGAGTCAGGGCCGATGTGTACGGAATGTTTACTGAAGCGGGATTTGAAACAAAGATTCGGGGAATGATCGCTGAATATGGCCTGGAAGATAATTTTCGTCTCTTGCCGCTGCTCTCTCACGAGCTGGTCGGAGACCGTCTGCAGGAATACTGCATGGGGGTCGTGCCCAAGCGGGATGGATTTTTTTCCGGAGAAGCGTTCAGTACCAAGTTGCTGGAATATATGGCCGTGGGACTTCCGGTGGTCGCTTCCCGGACCAGGATCGACGAGTACTATTTCACTGATGAGGATGTGGCCTTTTTTGAACCCGGGAATGCCCGGGATCTGGCCGCACAGATTGTCACCCTTTTTGAGGATGCTGCCGGATACGAGCGGAAAAAGGAAAAGGGGCTGATGACCGCCGGACAGTTTGACTGGAATACCAAAAAGGACCGATATGCCCATGTTCTCGCAGGCGGTTGAGTTGACCCGTTCGGCGCACCGGGCTGCCGGGAGAGCCGGGCTGGACAAATTTGCCGCCGCGGTCTCGGACCAGGTTCTGGTCAGCGGGGCGAATTTTATGGTCGGGCTGTATCTGGCCAGAAATTTCCCTAAGGCGGAGTACGGGTTTTACGTGATGGTCATCACCCTGTGTCAGATTCTGGTCAGTTATCAGAATGCGCTGCTCAACACGCCGCTTCTGGTCCGCTCGCAGGAACCAGGATCCGGGTATTTTCGAGGTGCTGAGCGGAGCAACATGGTCCTGATCGCATGTCTGGTGGGGGTTCTCGCTTCGGGAGCAGCTTTTGTCGGAGGCAGTGCCGTGTGGGCGGTTCTGTTTTTCGGTATTTTTCTTCTGAAGGAGTTTCGTAAAAATCTTCTGTATGCCCGACTTGACCTTGCCGCGCTCCTGCGGGTCGATGCGGTGTATCTGTTTTTCATGGGAGCCTGCCTCCTGATATTCGGAATCGGAAACTGGTGGATGATTTTTCCCTTGATGTTTGTGGGGCACACGCTTTCCCTGGCGGGCAGTGGATCCGGTGGCGCATCTTCTGCCGGGAAAGGTATGTCCATGCGTCAGGTTGCTGCTGAGAACTGGGCCATAGCCCGCTGGACCCTGATCGGCGTGACCGCAACGGTGCTCCAGAACCGTAGCTACGTCTATCTGACCAGCGCTATTCTGAGCCCTGAGGTTCTGGCCGAACTCTCTGTTGCCCGCATGGTGATGATGCCCCTGGCCCTGTGTGTCGGCAGCAGCGGCAAGATCATCGTGGTCTGGGGCAGGCGGACCCTGGCCGGGGGGGACGTCGCTCAGTTTCGAAGAAACGTCTGCACTGTGGCCGCGGTTCTTTCCCTGGTCGCACTGTGCTATGTCTTTGTTCTTCTTTGGATCTATCCCGTTCTTAATGAATCGCTTTTTCACGGCAGGTATGACGGACTGCAGATGTATATCGGATTGTGGGGCGGGTATTTTCTGATCCAGATGTTTCGCTTCGTGTTGTCCAATGCGCTGCAGGCCATGCAGCGGTTCAGGGAACTGGCCGTGATCGGGATCGCTTCCGGTCTTATGGTTCCGCTGCTCTGTCTGGTGCTCATCACACCCCTTGCCGGAAGCGGAGCCCTGATTTCTCTTATCTGCGGTGAGATTCTGCTACTGGCCTATCTTGGAAGAACCTTTCTGCGAACGGAACAGGGGCCTGTGAACGGTACATCGGGATAAATATGAGGAGGAGATGATGTCGGTTTCAAGCGGAACGAATGTGGGTGACTATACCGTCGGAAACGAAACCCGGGAACGATTTTGGGACTGGTCTTTTGTTCTTCCCTTTGTCTGGATCATGGTTTCGGCCTCCAGAGGACTGGGTGTTTTTGAATCAAGGGCCGCACTGGAGGCCGTGGAAACGGAAGCCCTGCAGGGATCACCTGAAGGATTTCTCTATCTTGCCCTGCTTGTGGCCGGAATCGTTCTTCTTGTCAGAAACCGTTTCGACTTCAGGGGATTTATTGCAGCCAATCCCGTGCTGGTGCTTGTCTACGTATTGATACTGGCGAGTGTGTTGTGGTCCGTGGTACCCTTTATCACGTTGAAACGGTTCATCAAGACAGCCGGGGTTCTGGTCATGGTCGTTGTGTTTCTTCAGGATGCGGGACCGGGAAAAGTGGTCCGATTTCTGAGTCTTTTCGCAGGAGGATATCTGGTGTGGTCCCTGGTGTATATTCTGTTTTTTCCCTCTCTTGGGATCGGGTTCAGCGCTTTGGGAGAACGGGAACTCATCGGAATCGCCCATACCAAAAATTCTCTGGCCCAGGTGGCCCTGGCCGGGTGTCTGGTCTTTGGATACTCCGTATTTCTGGATGGCCGTAGAAAGCTTCTTTCGCTTTTTTTCCTGGGGGGGTGCCTGGCCTGTACCATCGTTGCGGACAGCATGACCTGTCTGTTTCTCGGACTGCTGTCGATTCTCGGTTTCCTGGTTTACCGGGCAACACTCAATTCCCGCATGGAGTTCCGCTCCCTGACCATGCTGCTGACCATGGCGCTGGCGGCCCTGTCTGCACTGTTTCTGTTGACCCACTCCGGCGAAGGAGCTCTTTCACGGTTGCTGTCCGGGTTCAACCGGGACATCACGCTTACGGGCAGGGTGGATTTATGGGAGGATGTTCTGGCCATTGCCAACGAAACCTGGCTGCTGGGAAAGGGATATGGAGCATTCTGGTATGAGGGGATGGAAAATGCCTTGTGGGACATCTATGTCTGGCAGCCGAATCAGGCCCATCAGGGATTTTTGGACATTTATATCCAGCTCGGGGTGGTCGGGCTCGGCCTGACTCTGGTCTGGGTGGTTCGGGTTCTGGGCAGACTGGTGGGATCATCGCTTCAGGATCGGTTCGAGGCGTTCAGGCTATTGTTCCTCGTGATCCTGCTCATCCACAACCTGGTCGAGAGCAGTCTGTTTCGACTCAATCACCTCAACTGGTTTCTGTTTCTTTTGCTGGCCCTGTCCTCTTTTGACAGTAACTCAGTGAAACTCCGCGCGGCTGAGGTTGGCGGCAGTGCTCAGCAACCGGCGGAGGCGTCCGATGTGAAAGAACAGGCCGGCTCCTACTCTGGTCCTCCTTGAGGGGGCCAGCAGAGGCAGAAAAGGAAGCAGGGCCGAGTAGGTAAGGACTGCTGACAGGGACTTGCCGGACATTCTGAACTGGTTCAGTTTGCCGGCTCCGTATTTTCTTTCCAGAACGACATTGGTGTTTCCCTGGAGATAGGCCCGGTTGAGCAGATGTGATACCCGGGCTCGTTCGCGGGGGATGAATTCCTGCACTGCCCCGTGATTGACCCCGATGAACCGGTGTCCTTTGCCGATCATCCGTTTGAAAAAATCGAGATCCTCTCCTCCGGACCTGCCGAATGCGGGGTCGAAGGGGCGGGGCTCTCCGTCCAGAACCGAGGCCCGGAAAAGGACATTGCCGGTTCTCGTTTTTGCCCAGGGCAGGGGGGTGCCGGGAGATTCAAAGGTGCGTCGCAGAAATCCGCTGCGCACCATCCACGCCGGGGGGGGGAAGTCAAACCGGGGCAGCACCGGTCCGAGGACCCCGGAACAGTCGTGAGCGACCAGCCCCTGATGCAGATCCACCAGCCAGTCCGGCCCGGGAAGTTCGTCGTCATCGATCAGCGCCAGAAGGGAGCAGCCGTGGGCCAGGGCGTTGCCGGTGACCCGGTTGCGGCTCAAAGCGATATTCTGGACAGGCTCCACGTCGTAATGGAATGGAATCCCCCCGAGAGCTGCGGCCTGAAGGACTGCCGGCCGGGCCGATTTTTGGTCATCGTTGTCCACGACA